>JADFZP010000035.1:6706-14497 GCA_015232485.1 Alphaproteobacteria bacterium | reverse complement strand
GCCGATCGCCTCTCTCGCTCTCACTCCAACCGCCCGAAGAAGTCCTGCAACGCCTCGGTGGTCTGCTCGCCGTAGCGTTTGCGTAGGCGCGTAGCGCCGCGCGGGGTTTCCATCTGGTGGCGCATGTCGTCGAACAGCGCGAACATCAGCGAGCGGAAGGCCATGGCGTCCAGTTGCCACAGCGAATCGTCGGCGCCCTTGGCGGCGGGGCCCAGGTTGCTGTTGACCAGCGACAGGAACCATTCGCGGCGTTTTTCGAAATTGGCGAAGTAGTGGGCGACCACCACCAGCACGTCGTTGGCCAGGGTTCGCGCCTCGGGATCGGCGTAGACCGCTTCCCAGTCGGGGCCGCCGCCGTCCTCGCGGTGGCGGTCGACGATGGCTTGGGATTTGCGCTGGCATTGCTCGTACAGGAACGGGCCGATCATCTTGTGGACCGCCAAGTTGAAGCCGGCGATCACCCGGCGCGACAGCATCGGCCGGGTCGAGACGCCGCCGTCGTCGCCATTGCGCGCCGGGAACAGATGGGCGAAGCGGCGCATCAGGATGCGGTCGAAGGGGAAGCGGCGGGCCTGCTCCCACATCGCCGCCTCGCGGGCCCGCGAGCAGTCGTCCCAGGACCGGCGGTAAAGGGGAGAGTAGGGGTCTTCGGCCTCGTGCGCGGCGGCCAGGGCGCGGATGCGCTCGGGCGTCAGCGTGCCGGCGGCGGCCTCGCAGGCCAGGGTTTCGGCGAAACGGTGGACGATGGCGCTGGCTATGCTTCGGCACCAATGCGGCCCGGCCGCTTGGCGGCCCTTGCTTTCCTTGCTCATCGCGCCGCCTTTTTCGGTCGGTTTCGCGTGTTGATCCAGTTCAACGCCTTGGGCACGAAAATCCAGCCCAAGAGCGGCGGCAGGAAGACGATCGCCACCGCCTCGGCGCCGCGCAGGAAGGTCTCGTTGTTGTTCTTCAGCATCAGTTGCAGGCCGCAGTCCGACCGCCGCCGGAAACTTCCCTGGCAGTTGTCGAACTGTTGATTGAACCGCGACGTGCCAATGGTCACGGGGTCGCTCATCGCGTCGTAACGCTCCCAGCCGACCAGCCCAACCCACATCAGCGAAACAACCGCGGCCAGCCAGTTGATGGCCTTGCCGGGCTTTTTCATTTTGTACTCCTCCAGAGCGGACATCCTACCACGTCGCGCTGGTCGTACCAAACGCGGCGAGCCGCACCGCCGTTGACAGGGGCGGGGGCGGGTCTTACCCTCCGCAACGCATGATTTCCAGCGATTCCAGGATGTCCGAAACTCTGAAGCTCGCACTGGCGCAGTTGAACCCGGTGGTCGGCGATATCGCCGGCAATTTGGCGCGCCTGCGCGCCGCCCGCGCCGAGGCGGCGGCGGCCGGGGCCGATTTGCTGCTCGGCCCCGAACTGGTGGTGTCGGGCTATCCGCCCGAAGACCTGGTGCTGAAGGAAGCCTTCCTCGACGCGGTGCGGGACGGGGTCGAGGCCCTGGCCCGCGAAACCGCCGATGGCGGCCCGGCGATGCTGGTCGGCGCGCCCTGGCGGATCGACGGCGCCCGGCGCAACGCCGTGCTGCTGCTGGAGGGCGGGGCGATCGCGGCGATCAGGCTGAAATGCCACCTGCCCAATTACGGCGTGTTCGACGAGGCGCGGGTCTTCGTGCCCGGTCCGCCGCCCGAGCCGATTCGCTTCCGCGGCGTCGCCCTGGGCGTGATGGTCTGCGAGGACATGTGGTACGCCGACGTGGCGGCCCATTTGCGCGAGGCCGGGGCCGAGATGCTGCTGGTCCCCAACGGCTCGCCCTTCGAACTCGACAAGCATGGGGTGCGCCGCGAGCACGCCGCCGCGCGGGTGGCCGAGACGGGGCTGCCGCTGGTCTATGTCAATCAGGTCGGCGGACAGGACGAGTTGGTGTTCGACGGCGCCTCGTTCGTACTGGGCGCCGATCAAGGCTTGCGCGTCCGGCTGCCCGGCTGGCGCGAGGCGGTCTCGGTGATCGAATTCCGGCGCGGGCCGAACGGCTGGGACTGCGACGCCATGGCCGTGCCGCCGCCGCCCGGCCGCGACGAGCAGGTCTATCAGGCGATGGTGCTGGGCCTGCGCGACTATGTCGGCAAGAACCGCTTTCCCGGCGTGGTGCTGGGGCTGTCGGGCGGCATCGACAGCGCGTTGTCCGCCGCGGTGGCCGCCGACGCGCTGGGGCCGGACCGGGTGCGCTGCGTGATGATGCCGTCGCCCTACACCTCGGTGGAAAGCCTGGAGGACGCCGCGCTGGTGGCCGAGATGCTGGGCGTCCGCTTGGACGAGATCGGCATCGGCCCGGCGATGGAGGCCTTCTCCGGCATGCTGGCCGGCGTGTTCGAGGGCACCCAGGCCAATATCACGGAAGAGAACGTGCAGGCGCGCTCGCGCGGGATCACCTTGATGGCGATCAGCAACAAGTTCGGGCCGATGGTGCTGTCGACCGGAAACAAATCCGAGATGTCGGTGGGCTATGCCACCCTGTATGGCGACATGTGCGGCGGCTACTCGGTCCTGAAGGACGTCTACAAGACGACGGTCTTCGATGTCTCGCGCTGGCGCAACGCCCATGTTCCCGAGGACGCCCTGGGGCCGCGCGGCCCGGTGATGCCCGAGCGGGTCATCACCAAGCCGCCGACCGCCGAGTTGAAGCCCAACCAGACCGATCAGGACACCTTGCCGCCCTACGACGTGCTGGACGACATCCTCCAGGTGCTGATCGAGGCCGAAGGCTCGATCGACGAGGCGATCGCCAGGGGCCATGACGAGGCCATCGTGCGCCGCGTCTGGCGCATGCTCGACTTCGCCGAGTACAAGCGCCGACAGGCGCCACCCGGCGTCAAGATCACCGGCCGGGCCTTCGGGCGCGACCGGCGCTATCCCATCACCAACGGCTTCACGAGGTCCGTGTGACCCTTACGGTGCGCTTCGCACCGAGCCCGACCGGGCTCCTGCATGTCGGCAACGCCCGCATCGCCCTGCTCAATTGGCTGTTCGCCAAGGCGCATGGCGGCTATTTCGTGCTGCGCCTCGACGACACCGACCGCGAGCGGTCGACCCCCGAATACGAGGCGGCGATCCGCGAGGACATGCGCTGGCTGGGCCTGGTCTGGGACCGGCGGATCAGCCAGTCGCAGCGGCTGGAACGCTACGCCGAGGCGGCCGAGCGGCTGAAGGCGGCCGATCGCCTGTATCCCTGCTATGAGACTCCCGAGGAATTGGAGGCCAAGCGCCGCCGACGCCTCGCGGCCGGCAAGCCGCCGGTCTACGACCGCGCCGCGCTCGACCTCACCCCCGCCCAGCGCCGCAAGCTGGAGGCCGAGGGCCGCGCCCCCCATTGGCGCTTCCGCCTGGAGGAGGGCGAGGTGCGCTGGGACGATCTGGTGCGCGGCGACTGCCGCTATGGCGCCGAGCATCTGTCCGACCCGGTGCTGATCCGCGCCGACGGCACGCCGCTGTACACGCTGCCCTCGGTGGTCGACGACATCGATTTGGAGATCAGCCACGTCATCCGTGGCGAGGACCACGTCACCAACACCGCCGCGCAGATCCAGGTGTTCGCGGCGCTGGGCGCCGAGCCGCCGCAATTCGCCCATCTGCCGCTGTTGACCGACGCGGCGGGGCAGGGGCTGTCGAAGCGCCTGGGCAGCCTGTCGTTGCGCGATCTGCGCGCCGACGGCATCGACCCGATGGCGGTCAACAGCCTGCTCGCCCGGCTGGGCAGCTCGGACCCGATCGAGCCGGTGGCGCGCCTCAAGGCGCTGATCCCCGGCTTCGATCTGGGCAAGTACAGCCGCGGCACGCCGAAATTCGATCCGGCCGAGTTGGCCCATCTCAACGCCCGCCTGCTGCACGGCATGTCTTGGGACGACGCCCGGCCGCGCCTCGCCGTTCTGGGGCTGACCGGCCTGGATCAGGGCTTTTGGGAGGCGGTGCGCCCCAATCTGGAAACGCTGGCCGCCGCCCGCGACTGGTGGCACATCTGCCGCGAGCCGGTCGCCCCGGTGATCGAGGATTCCGAATTCACCGCCCAGGCCGCCGGCCTGCTGCCGCCCGAACCCTGGGACGCCGCCACTTGGCCGGCCTTCGCCGAGTCCGTCAAACAGGCCACCGGCCGCAAGGGCAAGGCCCTGTTCCATCCGTTGCGCCTGGCCCTCACCGGGCGCGAGGCGGGGCCGGAACTGAAGGTCCTGCTGCCCCTGATCGGCCGAGACCGCGCCGCCGCCCGATTGGCGGGCTTGGTGGCGTGACTTCGGTCCTGTTCGAGATCGGCATCGTCTTCCTGCTCGTCCTGCTGAACGGCTGCTTCGCGATGTCCGAATTGGCCATCGTGTCGTCGCGCAAGACGCGGCTGGCGGCGCGCGCCTCCGAGGGCGACCGGGGAGCGGCGGTGGCGCTCGCCTTGGCCGAGGACCCCGGCCGC
This sequence comes from Alphaproteobacteria bacterium, assembly GCA_015232485.1. Lineage (GTDB taxonomy): Bacteria > Pseudomonadota > Alphaproteobacteria > Rhodospirillales > Magnetospirillaceae > JADFZP01. The sequence continues at coordinate 10,050 of JADFZP010000035.1, read as the reverse complement.
TTCCTGCCGGCGGTGCAGATCGGCATCACCTTGGTGGGCATCCTGGCCGGCGCCTATTCCGGCGCCACGCTGGCCGAGCCGCTGGCCGCCACGCTGGCCGACATTCCGGCGCTGGCCGGGGCGGCCGAGGGGCTGGCCATCGCGCTGGTGGTCGGCGCCATCACCTATGCCTCGCTGATCCTGGGCGAGCTGGTTCCCAAGCACGTCGCGCTGGCCGATCCCGAGCGGGTCGCCTGTCTGGTGTCGCGGCCGATGGCGGGGCTGGCGCTGGCCGCCTCGCCGCTGGTCTGGCTGCTGGAGCGATCGAGCCGGCTGGTGCTGGCCTTGCTGCGCGTGCGCAAACAAGACGGGCAGGCGGTCACCGAGGACGACGTTCGCGCCCTGATCGCCGAGGGCGCCCTGGCCGGCGTCTTCCATCCGCGCGAGAAGGAGATGCTGAGCGGCGTGATGCGCTTCGGCGACCGCAAGATCAAAGGCATCATGACGCCGCGCGGCGACGCGGTGTGGCTGGACCTGAACTGGGACGCCGAGCGGTTGCGCGAGGTGATCCGCACCAGCCCGCATAGCCGCTTCCCGGTTTGCCGGGGCGGATTCGACGAGATGGTGGGCGTGGTGCAGGCCAAGGATCTGGTCGACCGCTGGCTGGACGGCGGCGATTTCGACGTGGCCGCCGCGATGCGCCCGGTCGAGATGATCCACGACAACGCCCCGGCGCTGACCGTGCTCGACATGCTGAAGCGCTCGCCGATCCACATGGCGGTGGTGATCGACGAATATGGCAGCGTCGAGGGCATCGTCACGGCGGCCGACATCCTGTCGGCGATCCTGGGCGGGTTGTCCGAGCACGGCGAGGAATACGAGGCCACCGCGACCCGCCGCGAGGACGGCTCGTGGCTGCTGGACGGCGAGTTGCCCGCCGACGTGGCGGCCGAGCGCCTGGGCCTGCGCCATCTCGAACAGGACGCCGACTACTCGACGGTGGCCGGCTTCGTGCTCGCCCGGCTGCGCGCCATCCCCACGGCGGGCGACCATTTCGAATGGAAGGGCTGGCGCTTCGAGGTGGTCGACATGGACGGCCGGCGTGTCGACAAGGTGTTGGCCAGCCGTGCCGCCTTGTCGTCGCGGAACGGATGAGTCATGGTGGCCCCGCACCAGCCCGCGAGAGACCCATGCCGCTTTACCTCTACAATACGCTGACCCGCCGCAAAGACCTGTTCGAGCCGCTGGTTCCGGGACGGGTCGGCATGTATGTCTGCGGCCCCACGGTCTATGACCGCGCCCATATCGGCAACGCCCGGCCGGTGATCGTGTTCGACGTGCTGTACCGGCTGCTCAAGCGCCTGTACCGCCAAGTCACCTATGTCCGCAACATCACGGACGTCGACGACAAGATCAACGCGCGGGCCAAGGAAAGCGGCGAGCCGATCGCCGTCATCACCGAGCGCACCACCAAGCTGTTCCACGAGGACATCGCGGCGCTGAACGCCCTTCCGCCGGATGTCGAGCCGCGCGCCACCGCCCATATCGCCCAGATGATCGCCATGATCGAGCGGCTGATCGCCTCGGGCCACGCCTACGAAGGTGATGGGCATGTGCTGTTCGCGGTCGGCGCGATGGCCGATTACGGCGCGCTGTCGCGCCGCTCGCGCGACGAGATGATCGCCGGCGCCCGCGTCGAGATCGCGCCCTACAAGAAGGATCCCGGCGATTTCGTGCTGTGGAAGCCCTCGACCGACGACCTGCCCGGCTGGGACAGCCCGTGGGGCCGCGGCCGGCCGGGCTGGCACATCGAATGCAGCGCGATGAGCGCCGAATATCTGGGCGTCACCTTCGACATCCATGGCGGCGGCCAGGATCTGGTGTTTCCCCATCACGAGAACGAGATCGCGCAAAGCGTCTGCGCCAACGCCGCCCCCTTCGCCCGCTTCTGGCTGCACAACGGCTATCTGATGGTCGAGGGCGAGAAGATGTCGAAATCGCTCGGCAACTTCTTCACCGTGCGCGACCTGCTGGCCAAGGCGCCCGGCGAGGCGATCCGGCTGGCCATGCTCAACAGCCACTATCACCAGCCCTTCGACTGGACCGAGGACGGCCTGCGCCAAGCCCGCGCCGCGCTGGACAAATTCTACACCGCCCTGAAAAGCGCGGATGAGTTCGAGCCGGCCGAGCCGCCCATCGAAATCCTGGCGGCGCTGGAGGACGACCTCAACACGCCGCTGGCCATCAGCCACCTGCACGAGCTGGCGCACGCCCTCAACAAGGCCGCCACCCCCGCCGAAAAGGCCCACGCCAAGGGCCGATTGCTGGCCGCCGCCAATTTGCTGGGCGTCCTCCAACAAGACCCCGAAGCCTGGTTCCGCTGGACCCCCGAAGGCGCCGCCGCCGGCCTGTCCGACGCCGAAATCGACGCCCTGATCGAAGCCCGCGCCAACGCCCGCAAGGCCCGCGACTTCGCCGAGGCCGACCGCATCCGCAAACACCTCGCCGACAACGGCGTGGTGCTCGAGGACGGGGCGCAGGGGACGGGGTGGAAGCGGGGGTAGGGTAGGGAGCGGACCGTGGGACAGTTCGATCGCGTCACCCAACGGGCTGATGTGATGGGTGGCAAAGCCTGCATCCGAGGCATGCGGGTGACCGTGGGAATGATCGTCGGCCAGATTGCCGCGGGACACGGCATTGATGACGTCTTGACGGATTACCCCTACCTGGAACGCGAGGACGTTCTCCAGGCGTTGCGCTATGCCTGCGCCATTCCACTCTGACCGTCATCCCCCGCTAAGCCACCCGCTTGCTGTTTCGGCCGCCCATCGCTACATTAGCTAATATCGGCAATGTCATTGATGGTGGGCCAGGATGAAGACGGCGGCTTCGACCAACGTGCAGAATAATTTCGGAGAGTTCCTCGACACCGCCGGGCGGGAACCCGTGGTCGTGACGCGCACCGGCCGGAAAGTCGCCGTACTGATGTCGTGGGCGGAATACGAACGGCTGACGCTGCTGGAGGATTCGGCCTTGCTGGCGCGGGTCAAAGAGGCCGAGGCCGAGGGTTATCTCGGCGCCGACGAAACGGCCAGCTTCGTAAAGGCCAAGCTGGCGGCGGGTGACGATGGCTCTCAAGCTTGATCTGTCGAAGCGGGCGCGCAAGTTTCTTGACCAGCTTCCCCCCAAGCAGTTCCGACAGGTCGTCGGCAAACTGTTCGATTTGATGGCCGATCCCCAACGCCCCGACGTTCAACCGCTGAAAGGGTCGCCCTTTTCGCGCGCCGACATTGGCGAATACCGAATCGTCTTCGCCATCGACGCCGAAGGCGACACCCTCAAGGTGCCCTTGATCGGCAACCGCA
>JADFZP010000035.1:0-6606 GCA_015232485.1 Alphaproteobacteria bacterium | reverse complement strand
TTCGCCATCGACGCCGAAGGCGACACCCTCAAGGTGCCCTTGATCGGCAACCGCAACGATGGCGCCGTTTACGACGAGATGCGCAGGTTGTCCTAAAGCCGCCGGCCGTCTTTAGGTTGGCGGACGGCGCGCCGGGCTATATGTTGTCGTCCCTGCTGGTCATGACGAGTTGGACGACGATGGAAAAGGTTTATCTCTACGACAGCACCCTGCGAGACGGGGCGCAAACCCATGGGGTGGACTTTTCGGCGGCCGACAAGGTTTCGATCGCCAAGCAACTCGATCGGCTGGGCATCGATTACATCGAGGGCGGATGGCCGGGCGCCAATCCGACCGACGACGCCTTTTTCAAGGACTTGCCGTCGCTGCCGCGCTCGCGCATCTCGGCGTTCGGGATGACGCGGCGGTCGGGGCGTTCGGCCGAGAACGATCCGGGGCTTCAGGCGCTGTTCCAGCCGGGGGTGCGGGCGGTCTGCATGGTCGGCAAAAGCTGGGACTTCCAGGTCGAGGTGGCGCTGGGCATCGCGCTGGACGAGAACATCCGCATGATCGGCGAAAGCGTCGCCCACGCCCGCGGCCGCGTCGAAGAGGCGATGTTCGACGCCGAGCACTTCTTCGACGGCTACCTCGCCAATCCCGCCTACGCCCTGGCCTGCGTCAAGGCGGCCTATGACAACGGGGCGCGCTGGGTGGTGCTGTGCGACACCAATGGCGGCATGCTGCCCCACCAGATCGGCGAGATCGTCGGCGCGGTCGCCAAGGTGATCCCCGGCGACCACATCGGTATCCATTGCCACAACGACAGTGACAACGCGGTGGGAAATTCGCTGGCGGCGGTGCGGGCGGGGGCGAGGCAGGTGCAAGGCACCCTCAACGGCCTTGGCGAGCGTTGCGGCAACGCCAACCTGATCTCGATCATTCCCAATCTGATGCTGAAGATGGGCTTCGAGACGGGCGTCACCCTGAACGACCTGACCACGCTGACCCACGTCTCGCGCATGCTGGATGACCGGCTGAACCGCGCGCCCAACCGTCACGCGCCCTTCGTGGGCGATTCGGCCTTCGCGCACAAGGGGGGTTTGCACGTCTCGGCGATCGAGAAGGACCCGCGCTGCTACGAGCACATCAAGCCCGAACTGGTCGGCAACCGCCGCCATGTGGTGATCTCGGACCAGTCGGGGCGCTCGAACGTTTTGGCCCGCTTCCGCGAGATCGGCATCGAGGTCGAGGCCGACGACCCCAAGATCGCGCGCCTGCTGACCGAGGTGAAGCGCAAGGAATATCAGGGCCTGTCCTACGACAACGCCCTGGCCAGCTTCGAGATCCTGGCGCGGCGCGTGCTGGGCGGCATGCCCGAGTATTTCCGCCTGCAATCCTTCAAGATCCTGGACGAGCGCCGCTACAACGCGGTCGGCGAGGAGGTCACCCCGCTAAGCGAGGCGATCGTCAAGCTGCACGTCAAGGGCCGCGACGTGATGACCGTCGCCGAGGGCCACGGCCCGGTCGGCGCGTTGGACGCCGCCTTGCGCAAGGCGCTGGCCGACGCCTATCCCAGCCTGTCGAAGGTCCAACTGGTCGATTACAAGGTGCGCATCCTGACGCCCGAGGCCGGCACCGCCGCCGTCACCCGCGTGATGATCGAAAGCAAGAACGGCACCGGCGCCGAGACCTGGAACACGGTCGGCGTCTCGGACAACGTGATCAGCGCCTCGTACGACGCGTTGCAGGACAGCTTCATCTACAAGCTGATGCGCGACGGCGTCGAGCCGTGATGTCGGAACCCGCCCCCGCCATCATCCTGGTCCGGCCGCAGTTGTCGCAAAACATCGGCACGACGGCGCGCGCCATGCTGAATTGCGGCCTGACCGATCTGCGTCTGGTGGCGCCGCGCGACGGCTGGCTGGACGAGCGCGCCCTCGCGGCGTGCTCGGGCGCCGACGCCCTGCTGCACGGCGCCCGGATTTTCGCGACCACGTCCGAGGCGGTGGCCGACCTGACCCGCGTCTGGGCGACCACCGGCCGCAACCGCTACATGACCAAGGCGGTGCAGACGCCGCGCGTCGCCGCCCTCGACATGCGGGAAAGCGTGGCGGCGGGAATGGGCGTCGGCGTGCTGTTCGGCCCCGAACGCACCGGCTTGGAAAACGACGACGTGGTGCTGGCCGACACCGTGCTGAACGTGCCGCTCAATCCCGACTACTGCTCGCTGAATTTGGCGCAGGCGGTGCTGCTGATCGGCTACGAGTGGTTCCAGGCGGGGCAGGGCGAGCCCAAGGCCTTCGACATGAGCAAGGGCGGATGGGGCCGGCCGGCCACCAAAGAGGAGTTGCTCAACCTCTTCACCCATCTGGAACGCGAATTGGACGCCTGCGGCTTCCTGCGCCACCAGGAGAAGCGGCCCAGCATGGTGCGCAACATCCGCAACATGTTCCAGCGCGCCGGGCTGACCGCGCAGGAGATCCGCACCCTGCACGGCATGATCACCGAATTGGTGACCCGCAGGCGGCGCGATGTCGAGCCGGGCTCGGACGACGGCCGCAAGCTGGAGGACCAATGACGCCCGGCTTCGACGATGGCTTCCGCGACCGCCTCGAGGAGCTGATCCTGTGGCGCCGCGACGTCCGGCGGTTTCGCGGCGACGCGGTCGATCCCGCTTTGATCGAGCGGCTGATCGGGTTGGCCTGCCTGTCGCCCTCGGTCGGCAACAGCCAGCCTTGGCGTTTCGTGCTGGTCGAGGCGCCGGCCTGCCGTCAGGCGGTGCGCGCCTCGTTCGTATCCTGCAATTCCGACGCGCTGCATGATTACCACGGCGAGCGGGCGCGGGTTTACGCCACGCTCAAGCTGTCGGGCCTCGATCAGGCGCCGGTTCATCTGGCGGTGTTCTGCGAGCGGGGCACCGCCACCGGCCATGGCCTGGGCCGGCGCACCATGCCCGAGACGCTGGATTATTCGGTGGTCGCCGCCGTGCAGACCTTCTGGCTGGCGGCGCGGGCCTACGGCCTTGGGGTGGGATGGGTGTCGATCCTCGACCCGGTCGCGGTGGCCACGGCGCTCGACGTGCCGGACGGTTGGGCTTTGATCTCCTACCTTTGCGTCGGCTGGCCCGAAGAGGAGCACGCCGATCCCGAACTGGTTCGCCATGGTTGGCAGGACCGCCTTTCCACTCCGGGTTTGATCAGCCGCCGCTGATCGCCGCCTACCCAGCTTGCCGCGCCGTCTAGCGCTTTGGTGACCTTGCCGTTTGGGAGGGGAGGGTGTCTCCTCGGGCTCCCCTGCGACAAGGCAAGCGAGCATGTCCGACGCAAGTCTTTGGATCACCATCTTGGCCGTCCTGGCCTCGTGCGCGGCTATCGCCTTGGCCATGGTTCTGAGGGATCGCCTGACCGCGATGGGCAAGGCGCTGGAACGCGATCACGGACGCATGCAGGCGGTGCTCGAGGCGGCGGTCGACGGCGTGGTGATCATCGATGCGCGCGGCACCGTCGAAAGCATCAATTCGGCCGTCGAGCGCATCTTCGGCTACACCGCCGAAGAGGTGGTGGGACGCAATGTCAGCTTCCTGATGCCCGAACCCTACCGCTCGCAGCATGACGGCTATCTCGCCGCCTATCTGGCCACCGGGACGGCGCGCATCATCGGCATCGGCCGCGAGGTCGAGGGGCTGCGCAAGGATGGCACGACCTTTCCCATGGATCTGGCGGTCGGCGAAAGCCGCATCGATGGCCGCCGCCTGTTCGCGGGCATCGTCCGCGACATCAGCGAGCGCAAGGACACCGAGCGCCGCCTGCGAACCGGCGAGGCGAAAACCCGCGCCATCCTGGAGGCGGCCGCCGACGGCATTCTGACCATCGACCAAGCGGGCACCGTGTTGGGGCTGAACGCCGCCGCCGAGCGCATCTTCGGCTACGAGGCGACCGAGGTGATCGGCCGCAACGTCAAGATGCTGATGCCCGAACCGGACCATTCGGCGCATGATTCCTATCTCCGCCACTACATCGACACCGGCGAGCGCCGGATCATCGGCATCGGCCGCGAGGTCGAGGGGCGGCGCAAGAGCGGCGCCGTCTTCCCGATGGACCTCGCGGTGGGCGAGGCGATGGTCGGTGGCGAGCGCTTCTTCACCGGCATCGTGCGCGACGCCACCGAGCGCAAGCGTACCGAAGAGGCGTTGCGCCAAAGCGAGGAGCGGCTGCGCATGCTGCTCGACAACGTGCGCGACTACGCCATCGTCTGGCTTGACCCGAATGGCCGCGTCGCCGGCTGGAATCCGGGCGGCGAGCGCATCTACGGCCTGTCGGCGGCCGAGGCCCAGGGCCAGCCGCTGACGCGCTTTCACGCGTCCGAGGTGGCCGAGGTGGCGTCGGCCCAGGCGCTGGAAAAGGTGCGCGTCCAAGGCCGTTTCGAAGAGGAGGGCTGGCGCCTGCGCGCCAATGGCGAACGCTTCTGGGCGCATGAGGTGATCACCCCGTTGCTGGACGATGGCGGTCGAATGCGCGGCTATGCCTGGGTGTCTCGCGACATCTCGGACCGCAAGAAGGTCGAGGAGGCGCTCAAGACCGCCAAGGAGGAGGCCGAGCGCGCCAATATCGCCAAGTCGCGGTTCCTGGCGGCGGCCAGCCACGATCTGCGCCAGCCGGTGCAGGCGCTGGTGTTCTTCACCTCGGCGCTGGCCGCCAAGGTGCGCGAACCCGGCGCGGTGCGGGTGCTGGGCGATCTCGAGGCGTCGCTCGATTCGCTGAACGTGCTGCTGGATTCGCTGCTCGACGTGTCGCGGCTCGACGCCGGCATCGTGAACCCGCGCGAGACGCGCTTCTCGGTCTCGGCGCTGCTCGACCGCCTGGGCGCCGAGATGGGGCCGCTGGTGATGGACAAGGGGCTGGGCTTCCAGGTCGTCAGTTCGTCGGCGGTGGTGCGCAGCGATCCCACCCTGCTGGGCCGCATCCTGCAAAACTTCGTGACCAACGCGACGCGTTACACGCGCTCGGGGCGCATCCTGATCGGCTGCCGCCTGCGGGGCCGCGGCCTGCGCATCGAGGTGTGGGACACCGGCATCGGCATTCCGCCCGACCGGCTGGACGACATCTTCCAGGAGTTCACCCAGGTCCACAATCCCGAGCGCGATCGCGCCCAGGGGCTGGGGCTGGGGCTGGCCATCGTGCGTCGTCTGGCGCATCTGCTCGGTCACCGCGTCGGGGTGCGCTCGCAGCCGGGCAAGGGCTCGGTGTTCTCGGTCGAGGTGCCTCTGGTCGGCTGGAACCGGGCGCGCAACGTCGCCTATCTGGCCCAGCCGCACCGCGAGGTGGAGAAGCGGGGCGGCTTCGTGTTCGTGATCGACGACGAGGCGGCGGTGCGCAACAGCCTATCGATGGTGCTGGAGAACTGGGGCTACGAGGTGCTGTCGGCGGCCAGCGAGGACGAGGCGCTGGACGTGCTGGCCCGCCGCGGCCTGCCGCCCGACGTCATCCTGGCCGACTACCGCTTGCAGGGCGGAAGCACCGGGGCCGACGTGATCCGCAAGGTCCGCCGGCTGTTCAACCGCGCCATCCCCGGCATCATCATCACCGGCGACACCGCGCCCGAGCGCCTGCGCGACGCCGAGGCCAGCGGCGCCAGCCTGCTGCACAAGCCGGTTCGGCCGCTCGATCTGCAAAGCGCGCTGGACCAGCACTTCGCCGCGTCGTCCAAGATTTGACTTTCGCCGCCCGCCGCGTATAGTGCGGCCCACATTTCCGGGAACGTGGACGGTGCGAAATGCGCCGCGCCCGTCTCGTTCGCGTTTTGAACGAGGCCTACCGGGACAAGACGAACCGTGACAAAATCGGGATCGACATGACCAAACGCGCTGAATCAAAGTTCAAGATCAATCGACGCCTGGGCGTCAACCTGTGGGGCCGCGGCAAAAGCCCGCTGGCCAAGGGCCGCGAGAATCCCCCCGGTCAGCATGGCCAACGCCGCAAGAAGCCTTCGGACTTCGGCGTGCAGTTGATGGCCAAGCAGAAGCTGAAGGGCTATTACGGCAACATCAGCGAGAAGCAGTTCCGCCGCCTTTACGCCGAGGCCGTGCGGCGCCGTGGTGACACCTCGGAAAACCTCATCGCGCTGCTCGAGCGCCGGCTGGACGCGGTGGTCTACCGCCTGAAGTTCGTGACCAGCCCGTTCGCGGCACGCCAGTTCATCAACCACGGCCACATCATGGTCAATGGCCGCAAGGTCAACATCTCGTCCTATCAGGTGAAGGACGGGGACGTGATCGCCGTGAAGACGAAGTCCAAGGACCTCGCCGTCGTTCTGGAAGCCGCGCAGTCGCCCGAGCGCGACGTGCCCGACTATCTGGAAGTCGATCACAAGGACATGAAGGGCCGCTTCGTGCGCGCGCCGAAACTGGCGGACGTGCCGTATCCGGTCCAGATGGAACCGAATCTGGTCATCGAATTCTATTCGCGCTGATCTTTTCGGAACAAACTGCAAAAGCCCCGGCATCGCTGCCGGGGCTTTTTTTTGGTCAGCGGGTGGTGGCCCGCTGTCGGTCTCGGCGCCAGATCAAGTCTTCAACACCAAGGACACCAAGGGACCGGGTGGGGGACGACGTACCGCGCCCTGGCTCCC
>JADFZP010000034.1 GCA_015232485.1 Alphaproteobacteria bacterium | reverse complement strand
GGAAGGGCAGATGCTGGAAGCCGTGCAGGGTGTTGTGATGGACGAAGTCGCGAATTGGCGCCTGACCGGGCAGAACGTGCTCGAGATGGTGGACCAGATGCTCGTTGCGCGCCGCGGCGGCGTGGGTCATGTCACGGCCGCAAGACGAAGGCGGCGCTCATCCGCGCCACCGAGCCCGACATCAGGTCGAGCGCCGGAGCCGGCACCACGCCAAGGAACACCACGCCGACCGCCAGCAATCCGGCCGCCGCCATCTCCATGCGGCGCAGATCCTCGACTCCCTCCATGCCCGCCCGCACCGGGCCGGTGAACAGCCTGCCGATCGTGCGCACCGAATAGGCGGCGCCGATCATCATCGCCACGCCCAGCAGCACCACCACCCAGCCCCACGCCTGGAAGCCGCCGATGATGGCGTGCAACTCGGCGACGAATCCGGCTGTGCCGGGCATGCCCACCGCCGCCACGAAGGCCAGCGAGGTGAAGAAGGCGAAGCGCGGCGCCACCCGAACCAGCGAACTGTAATGGCCGACCTCGCGCGTGCCGGTGCGCTGATAAAGCAGCCCGATCAGCAGGAACAACGAGCCCGCCACCAGACCATGCGCCAACATTTGCATCATCGCGCCGGTCAGCCCGGCGACGTTCAAGGCGGCGATGCCCAGCAGCACCACGCCCATGTGGCTAATCGAGGAATAGGCGATCATCATCATCAGATCGCTTTGCCGCCAAGCCAGCACCGCGCCGTAAAGCAGGGTGACCAGGGCCAGCGCCGCCAGGGTGTCTTGCAGCAGCATCACCGCGCCGGGCAGCGTGGCGGCGGCGCGGATCAGGCCGTAGCAGCCCATCTTGACCAAGACGCCCGACAGCAGGATGCCCACCGGGCTGGGCGCCTCGACATCGGCGAGCGGCAGCCAGCCATGCATCGGGACGATCGGCATCTTGACGCCGAAGCCGATCAGGAATCCCAGAAAGATCAGAACCTGCGCCTCGGCCGGCAGCTTGTTCAAGCCGGCGGCCATCTCGGCCATCGCGAAGCTGTGCGCGCCGGCCGCGTCGAAGGCCAGCAGCAGGCTGATCAGCATGAACACCGACCCGCCCATCGTATAAAGGACGAAATTGAGCGCCGCGTGATCGCGCCGCGCCCCGCCCCAGCGATTGATCAGGAAGAACAGCGGCAGCAGCGTCAGTTCCCAGAACACGTAGAACAGCGACCAGTCCTGGGCGACGAACACGCCCAGCATCGCCGTCTCCAACAGCAGCATCGAAACGTAATAGCCCTTCACCTTCTCCTTGATGCCATACGAGGCGAGCAGCGCCACGAAATTGAGCAGCGTCGCCAACAGCACCATGGGGAACGAGAAGCCGTCGACCCCCACCGCGTAATAACTGCCCAGCCGCGGGTGCCAGGCGGTCTTTTCGAGAAACTGCATACCCGCTTGCGAGCCGTCGAAGCGGAACCACAGGCTCCAGGCGAACAACAGCGCCGCGCCCGAGGCGATCAGCGCGACGGTGCGCGGCACCGCCGGCCGCCGGCCGGACAGCAGGGAGGCAATGATCGCCCCGGCGAATGGAATAAGAAGAAGGATGGTCAGGCTGGGCATCGGCCCCGCCTGGAAGGCTCGGGATCCGTCACCGATCGGTCTCCGCCAGGGGCTTTTCCTGCGGGGCGAGCAGCGGGCAGAAGGCCCCCTCGGGACCCATGCGGCCATAGATGTCGGCCAGCGCCATGTCCTCGGTGGCGAACAGGTTGGTCCGGCCGATCAGATCGAAAAGTCCGGTGTGGTGCATGACCTGCAGAACCTGCCGCTTCAGGCCCGAAAACACAAGCGTGATCCCGTTCTCGCGCAGCCGTTCGACGAGGTGGTGGATGACCTCCTCGCCCGACGCGTCGAGCTGATTGATGCCGTCCCCGACCACCAGGACGAACTCGGCGTCCGGCTTCTCGGACACGGCGGCCAGCAGGATGTCTTCGAAGAACGAGACATTGGCGAAATAAAGCTGGCCATCGAAGCGCAGCACGATGATGCGCGGATCGGTCGGCAGATGCGGATGCACGGCGAGATCGCGCAGCGTGCCGTCCTCGAACCGGCCGAGATGGGCGACCCGCGGATGCATGGTGCGATAAAGGAACAGCCCGATCGCCAACAGGGCGCCGACCAGGATGCCCTTGTCGAGATGCGGCGCGAAGGCCATCGTCGCGCAGAAGGTCACCACCGCCGCGACGCCGTCGTGCTTGTTGGCGTGCCAAGCGTGGCGCACCGCCTTGAAATTGACCAGCCCGACCACCGCCATCATGATGACGGCGGCCAGCACCGCCTGCGGCAGGTGGTGCAGCATTGGGGTTAGGAACAGCAGGGTGGCCAGCACCATCACCGCCGTGAACACCGACGACATGCCGGTGCGCGCCCCCGCCCCCAGATTGACCGCCGAGCGCGAGAACGAGCCCGAGGCCGGATAGGCCTGGGTCAGGCTGCCCACCATGTTGGCGATGCCCTGGCCGATCAATTCCTGATTGGGGTCGATGCGGTCCTTGGTCTTGGCGGCCATCGCCTTGGCGATCGAGATCGCCTCCATGAAGCCGACCAGCGAAATGATGAATGCGCTGGGCAGCAGCTTGATCGTCATGTCCAGGTTGATCATCGGAAGCTGCGGCATCGGCAAACCCGAGGGGATGTCGCCGATCACGCTGCCGCCCATTCCCTTGAAGTCGATCAGCCAGCTCACCAGGATGCTCAAACCCACCGCGACCAACACGTTGGGCAGCTTGGGCCGGTATTTCTTCATCACGAACATGATGGCGAAGGCGACCACGCCGAAGGCCAGAGTCGGAAAATGGGTCAAGGGCAGGTTGCGCATCACGCCCAGGATGTCCTGCACGAAGCTTTCGCTACGCGGCATGTTGACGCCGAACACCTTGGACAACTGCGACAGGCCGATGATGATCGCGGCGGCGTTGGTGAAGCCCACGATCACCGGATGCGACAGGAAGTTCACCACCACGCCCAGCCGGAACAGGCCCAGCGAGAACTGCACCACGCCGACCAGCAGCGACAGCAGGATGGCCAGCCCCACGAATTCCGGCGTGCCCAGCGGCGCGAAGGGCAGCAGCGCCGAGGCTGTCAGCAGCGACGCCACCGCCACCGGCCCGGTCGAAAGCTGCTTCGACGACCCGAACAAGGCCGCGACCGCCACCGGCAGGAACGCCGCGTAAAGCCCGTAATAGGCGGGCAGCCCCGCCAATTGCGCATAGGCCATCGACTGCGGGATCAGCACCAGGGCCACCGTGATGCCGGCGATCAGATCGGCGCGAAGGGACTCCGACTTGTACGGAAACCAGGCGAGGAAAGGCAGGAAGCTTTTGATGTTGGCCATCATTCTCGTTCTCGGCGTCGCATGCGCGGCAAAGATCGGAGTCGCTCCCGGAGACCGCGCGACTGGCTGGCGGACGTCAAGGCACGGAGGTTAGGGAGATCCGTTACTTTAGGGATGTCTCATATTTAGCGGAATTCGTCAAGGTACTTAGCGGATGCGCGGCCACGGGAATGCCGGGAGGCCGCGCCGGACCCGCTTGAGCCGAATCGCGTCGGTGCAAGTGGCCGGATTTATCGGTGGTGACGAGATGAAAGGGACGGGGTGCGGCACGCTATGGCGACCGTCAGCCGCCTTAGCGGCGCAGGCCTTGGCCCCGCCCGGCCAATTAGCGGGCGGGCATGTCCCGCTCGGTGATGAACACGTCGGCACCGTCCAGACCAACTTCGACGACCTTGTCGATGAGATCGTCACGACCGCCGAGATGCACAAAGACGGCGCGGAACAAAGCTCTCTGCAAGGCGGGCCTCACCTGCGGGAGAAGGATGATGAGGCCCGCGTGAATGGGTTCACGAGAGTAAAGCCGCCGAAAATCCATGGCGTTGTTGGTGACGAGGGTGAACCCATGAAGGCGCACCCGCTCCATCACCTCGGGGTCTTTCAAACCCTGCATACCGAGATGAACGACGTGGTGCGCCTCGTGGCCGGCGCCATTGGCGACCTCCACCAACGACGCGTGGAGGCATTCGTCGATCAGGAACCGAATCAATCGCCCAGGTCTTTCAACGCGACCTTCGTCGACCGCGTCGCCGGCCTGTCCGCCCAGGGCTGGTTGCGAGGACGGCCCCGCCGCGGGTAGGCGCTCGCATAGATGACGGCCAGGTCGATCTGCTCCTGCGACAGGGAAGGATACCCCGCCAGGATTTCGGCGATGGCGGCGCCCTGATCGACCATGGCGGCGACGGCGTGAACCGGCACCCGTGTTCCTTTGAACACCGGTTCTCCGCCCATGATTTCAGGATTGACGATCACGGCGCGGCGAGCGCGTCGCAGCCGTCGCAGGGACGAGGCCAGCCTGCGCCGGGCCAAGCGAACGTCGACCACCAGCACGTCGCTGGCGCGGTATCGGTCGATGCGGGGCTGGCGAGCGACGTCGCGAATGACGCGGCGGCGCACGTTCAGCGGCATATAATCGGCCAGATCACCTTCGAGCTGAAGGCACAGCAACTCGTTGGCGGAAAGGGCGGCGCGCTCCGTCCGTTCGACCTCGACGATCTGGTTCTCGACGGCCTTATGGACCGTCTTGACCTTCATGCCGGTGACGGTGGCGGCTTCGGTCAGGCTGTAATCGGCACGCATGGCCGCCCCCTAGAAACAATTCCCTCTACAGGGTATGATTATGGGGCATGGCGCATGCGTTCGCAAGCCTACGTCGCCGCGTCGCTTTCTCGACGGCTTGGTGGACCGTCTTGATCGTCATGCTGCCCCCCAAAAAAAAATCACAGGCTATGACCTTGACTGGGAACGATTTCTACCAAATCATCAAGGATCGGAGAAACGGTAGAAATCGCGCCCCCCATGCTCAGAGTCACGGAGATGACCGATCAACAGCGCCGCATGCTGATCGACAGCAGGCAGCTTTGGGCGGCCTGGGTCGACGCGGCGCGGCGCCGCGACAGCTATCGGGGCGGCATGTCCTGGAAGACCGTCGGCGGGCATACCTACCTCGTCAAGATGTTCCCCGACAGCGTGTCCGGCGTGAAGAAGATGGTCTCGGTCGGCCCCAGGAGCGCCGAGACCGAACGGATACTCTCGGACTTTCAGCGCAACAAGGCCGAGGCGAAGGAGCGGCTCGAGAGCTTGAACCGGCGCCTGTCCGAGCAAGGCAGGCTGAACAAGGCGGTCTATCTTGGCCGGGTGCCGACCATCGCCGCCAAAATCCTGCGCCGTCTGCACCGTGCCGGCCTGCTTGGACGCAACGTGTTCGTGACCGGAACCCACGCGATCCATGCCTACGAGGCGGCGGCCGGAGTGATGCTCGATCGCGAATTGACCGCGACCGGCGACCTCGACCTGATGATGGAAGCCCGCGCCAAGTTGCGACTGTCGATCTCGGGCCTACCGGTCGGCGGCCTGATCGATCTGCTCGCCGAAGTCGACAGGAGCTTCGTCAAACAGGGGGCGTTCAGCGCGGTCAACCGGGACGGCTACGCGGTGGATCTGATCAAGGCGACCCCGACGCCGCCCTGGCTGGACGAGACCTCGTCCTTCGCCGCGGGAGACCTCGAGGCCGCCATGATCGGCAATTTGCGCTGGGTCCAGCACGCACCGAAATTCGACGGCGTGGCGATCGCCGAGGACGGCCTGCCGGTGCCCATGGCCTGCCCCGATCCTCGGGCCTACGCGCTCTACAAGCTGTGGATGGGCACCAACGACCCCGACCGCGATCCCGTCAAGCGGCCCCGCGATCTGGCCCAGGCCGAGGCGGTGGCGACGATCGTTCACCGCTGGCTGCCCCAGCTACCGTTCGAGCCCGAGCACCTGAAATGCTTTCCTCGGGCGGGCTGACCCACCCTACGCCGCCGCGTGGACCTGGCAGTTCTTGGCGCAGACCCGCGAGCAGGCGCCGCAGCCGATGCAGTCGTCGCCCTTGGCGACCATCATCACCTTGCGCTCGATTTCGTCCTCGTCCTCCATGTCGGTGACGAAGGCGCCGTCCTCGTCGACGCCGACCAGGGTCAGGACGCCGTGGCCGCAGACCTTGTAGCAGCGGCCGCAGCCGATGCAGGTCTCGACGTCGATGGACTCGATATAGACCGGCGTCCAGGGATTGCCGCCGCGGTTCCGGGCCTGATGGGACATCGTGTGTTTCTCCTCAAAGATCGTGGGTCAGGCGCGCGCCGCCTCGGGGAAGCGTTCCAGCAGGTCGACCGCCTCGACGACCAGCTTTTCGCCGGCCTCGTTCAGCTTGGCGAGATCGACGAAGCCGAAGCGATGGACGTCGCGCAGATGTTTCGAGACCGCGACCAGCCGGCCGACGGTCAGCACCACGCGGCCGAAGCCCTCGTGGTGCATCTTCATGATCGGCTGGGCGATCAGGCCCGAGCGCCGCTCGATGGTCAGGGCGACCGCGTTGTAGAACATCTCGACCCGCCAGATCGTGTCGGGGTCGGGATTGGCCATCATCGGCAGGGCCTTGCGGGCCTCCTTGTCGACGATGTAGGGCGAGATCACCTCGGCGTCGGTCTTCTTGCCCCAGGCGCCGAAGGTGTCGTGGGCGCGGACCTGGTTGACCAGTTCCTTGACGAAGGGCTGGGCCATCGCGTCGTCGCTCATTCAGCGGTCCTCCTCTTCGAGAAAGTCCATGGCGCCGGTTTGGGCGTCGGCGGCCAGGATCTTGCGCATCCAGGGAGGCGGATTGCCGTTCAGCATGGTCTGGATGCGGGCCAGCACCTCGGGGATCGGCTCGGGCGCCGGCACCTTGATCGGGTGGATGCGGCTGTTGACGACGCGCGCGGCGGCGGGGCCGCCGATCGCCGCGACGAACAGCAGGGCGCAGCCCTTCAGGGCCTCGATCTTGGCGCCCAGATGGTCGTTCTCGCCGTCGTGCTGGCCGCTCTCGTCGGTCTTGGAGTCGAACTGCACCGCCTCGAGGAAGTGGTGCCCGGCCGGCGACACCTCGTAGATGGCCATGGTGCGGGCGCCGCCGAAATGGGCGTCGACCGTCTTCATGTCGTGGGTGGCGAACGCAACTTTCATGTGACCTCCTCGCCAGCCGTCGCCGGCCGCACCGTCAATGAGCCTGAGCCGCCGCATGGCTCCCCTCCCCCGCCGCATCGAGCAGCAGGTTGGCGATCTCGAAGACGAGATCCCGCGTGCCGCGATAGCCGACCGAGACGCGATGCGCCGCCCCGACCCGGTCGAACATCGGAAAACCAGCCCGGAACAACGGGATGCCCAGGCGCGAGGCCATCTGGCGGCCATGCGAATGGGTCACCACCAGCTCGCAGCGGGTGGCCATCGCCGCCTGCTCCAGATCGTCGAGATCGCCGACCACCACCCGCGCCGCCGGCACCCGCGCCAGCACCGGCGAGGTGGTCGAGGTCACCGCCGCCGCCACCTCGGCCCCCATCTCGGCCAGGAACGAGGTCATCGCGAACAGCAGGTCGGGCTCGGCGGCCACCGCGACGCGGCGCCGCCCGAACTGGAAATGCCCGTCCAGCATGGCGTCCTGAAGCTGACTGCGCTGGCGGCGCAGAACGGCCGGCGCCGGGCGGCCGGAAATCTCGGCCAGCGCGGCGATGAAGGCGTCGACGGCGCCCAGCCCGGTCAGGCGGTCGAACACTCGGGCCGGCACGCCGCGCGTGGTCTCCAGAAGCTCGGCCGCCGGACGCATCTGCTCGCCAAGCGCCAGGGTGGCGCAGGCGCGGTTCATGCGGGCGATGTCGGCCAAGCCGGTTCCGCCCTGGGTGTGGCCGGCCCAATCCGCGGGCACATGGCCGTCGAGCGAGCCGCCGATGTCGGGCAGCACGATCGCTTCGAGGCCGAAGGATTCGACGATGGCGCGCACCTCCTCGACGTCGCCGGGGGTGAGGTGGCAGCCGGCCAGCACGTTGACCAGATCGGGTTGGCGCGGGCCGGGCTCGGGATCGACCAGTTGCTCGACCAGGGCGGTGACCACCTTGGCCCAGCCGTCTTGCAGGGCGCCCTCGAAATCGGGGGTGTTGACGGCGACCAGGGCGAGGTCGGCCAATTCGGGATGGCGGGCGCGGATCAGCTTCAGATCGCCCTTCATGTCCTCGCCGCGCGTTTCGACCAGGCCGGTGGTGCAGATGCCGATGATCGCCGGCTTGGCGCGGCCCCGGATGTTGAGGATCGCCTGTTCCAGATTGTCGTGGCCGCCCAGGATGGTGGTCACCTCGTTCATCGCGGTGGTCTGGAAGGGGATCGGCTCGCGGAAGTGGCGGACCAGCAGCACCAGCCCGAACGCCGTGCAGCCCTGGCTGCCGTGGAACAGCGGCATCGCGCCGTCCAGGCCCATGAACGCCATGGCGCCGCCCAGCGGCTGGCTCATGCGCAGCGGGTTGATCGAGCAGGCCTTGCGCGGTTGGATGATCTCGGCCATGGCGGTCACTCCCACGGGGCAGGCTTGCGCACCTGCTCCCAGATCGGGTTGGCGAGGGCCCGGTCGATGTCCTCGACCAGGGCCACGATGCCCTGATAGCCGGCATAGGCGGCGTGGCGCTCCTGGTTCATGTCGACCCAGGGGCGCTTGGCCTTCAGCGCGATGAACTGGGTGCGCCCCCCCGACAGCATGATGTCGGCCTCGCCGTCCTTGAGCATGCGGTACATGTCCTTGGGCGGGATGGCGTCGTACATGTTGGCGTCGTCGCCCAGGATGTCGCGGACGCGCTGCTTGTCGCCCTCGGTCGATTTGCGCACGCTGGTGCCGATGATCGTCATGCCGATCTCGGTCAGCGCCGACACCACCGACCAGGATTTGTGGCCGCCGGTGTAAAGCAGCACCCGCTTGCCGGCCAAACGCTCGCGATAGGGGGCGAGGCGCTCCCACACGCGGGCCTCCTCCTCGGCGATCAGCGCCTCGGTGCGCGGGATCAGGTCTTGGGGCGCGCCGCGCTCGACCAGCATGGCGGCCAGGGTGCGCAGCGCGGTCGAGGTGTCGGAGACGCCGTAGAACGAGCCCTCGAAAAAGGGGATGTCCCAACGCTCGCGCATCTTGCGCGCCACGTTGATCAGCGCCTGGCTGCACACCAGCATGTTGACGCGCGCCCGATGCGCCATCGCCACGTCGCGGTAGCGGGCGTCCCCGGTGATGCGGCCCAAAAGGCGCATGCCTAAGCGCTGGAACAGCGGCTCGACCTGCCACAACTCGCCCGCGATGTTGTAATCGCCCAACACGCCGATGTCGCAGGGCTGCGGGTCTTCGGGCTCGATGGTGCCGATCACGTGGTCGAGCAGCGCCTCGCCGCCCAGCTTGTTGCCCAGGTTCTTCGAGCCGACGAAGCCCGGCGCGTTGACGGGAATGATCGGCTTGCCCAGCTTCTCGGTGGCGACTTGGCAGACCTTGACCAGATCGTCGCCGATCATCGCCGGCACGCAGGTCTGGTAGACGAACACCGCCGGGGGGTCGTAGCGGCGGACGATCTCCTTGATCGCCTTCCACAGCTTCTTCTCGCCGCCATGCACCACGTCGAGCAGGCCGAGATCGGTGGTGAAGCCGGTGCGGTAAAGCGTCGGACCCGACGAGAAGGCGTGCCGGTTGTCCCAGCCATTGCCGGCGCAGGCGATCGGACCATGGACCAGATGGGCGGCGTCGGTGATCGGCTGAAGCGCGATCATCGCCCCGTCGAAGGCGCACCCACCGGCCGCCGCGCCGGGGGTGAGCGGTTTGGAACACCCCTTCTTGCGCGCCGCCTCGCCCTTGGCCTGATTGACGCCGCAAGCCGGCTCGTCGAACAGGTCCGCCACCTTCTGCTTGAGCATGCCCACCTCCACGCCTGTCCGACATGGCGGCTGCAAGCGGCGGGCCAGTCTGGAAGTTGTGCGATTTCAGCGGGTTGTCGAGGTGCGACCGAGCAGTGTCGGGTCGGATGTCGGACATGCGACATTCGGAGCCACTTCCAATTCGCGACCGGAAGGAGCATATCTGGACAAAATTGGAGATTCGGATATGAGCCGCGACAAAGTCCTCGCCCTGTCATACGCGGTGAGCGCCGACCTCGGCGGCGCTTTGCTGGCCCGGGTGCGTGCCGAAAATGAGTCGGCGATGGCGACCCAGGCGCGTGCTGGCGAATTTCTCGAGCGAACGGCCGATTTCGTCGACGCCCATGACGAAGAGCTGAAACGCGACGTCGCGTCGGTGCTTGACGGATTGCTCGGCAAGTAATGCGAACTCGGGTTCTCGTCGCGCCAAACGCCAGGATCAGCCTGGGCGTCGCCCAGTCTGACGCGAGTTCCGTCATCCGGGCGATCGAGCGCCACGCGGCGGCATTCCTGACGACCCGGCGTTTGGTATCCACGATTCGGAACCAGTGGCACTATCTTCGGCTCGGTTCGGGTCCTCTGGCGGAAGTGGGCGTTCGCATCCGCACCGATATGTATCCGGGCATCGAAATCCATGAATGGGCGACGCCGAACGCGGTGGTCCACTTTCTTCTCACGAGCACCGAGGATCGCAGGTTCTCCGCCTCGGCGCTCATCCTTCAAGTGTTTGCGCCGTAGGCCTCGCCAAAAAAATGGGCCGCCGGATCGCTCCGGCGGCCCCAGTTGATCCCTCAGGGGAGGGATTCTCAGTGGCTGGAAGCGCCTTCGGCGCCCAGACCGGTCTGCGAGCGGATGAACTGCGCCTCGTAGCGGTCCTTCTCTTCCTGCGCGGCCTTGCTGCCGTCGAGGACCGAGAACAGCCAGGTGGCGAAGAACGCCGCGGACATCGAGAACAGGGCCGGCGACGAGTACGGGAAGATCGCCGTCTTGTTGCCGATGATGTCGACCCAGATCGCCTTGGACAGCACCGTCAGCGCCACGGCCGAGATCAGGCCGATGAAGCCGCCGATCACCGCGCCGCGGGTGGTCAGGCCCTTCCAGGTCATCGACAGGAACAGCACCGGGAAGTTGGCCGACGCCGCGATGGCGAAGGCCAGACCGACCATGAAGGCGATGTTCTGCTTCTCGAAGACGATGCCCAGCACGATGGCGACAACGCCCAGGACCACGGTCGCCATCTTGGAGACGCGCAGTTCCTGCACCTCGTTGACCCGACCGCGACGGAACACCGAGGCGTAAAGGTCATGCGACACCGCCGAGGCGCCGGCCAGGGTGAGGCCGGACACCACCGCGAGGATGGTCGCGAACGCCACCGCCGAGATGAAGCCCAGGAAGATGTTGCCGCCGACCGCGTTGGCCAGATGAATGGCCGCCATGTTGTTGCCGCCCATCAGCTTGCCGGCGGCGTCCATGAAGGCCGGGTTGGTGCTGACCAGCACGATGGCGCCGAAGCCGATGATAAAGGTCAGAATGTAGAAGTAGCCGATGAAGGTGGTCGCCCAGAACACCGACTTGCGGGCTTCCTTGGCGTCGGCCACCGTGAAAAAGCGCATCAGGATGTGCGGCAGGCCGGCCGTGCCGAACATCAGCGCGATGCCCAGCGATATGGCCGAGATCGGATCGGACACCAATGTGCCCGGCTGCATGATGGCCAGCTTCTTCGGATGAACCTCGACCGCCTTGGCGAACAGGGCCTCGAAGTTGAACCCGAACTGGGCCAGCACCATGATCGCCATGAAGCTGGCGCCCGACAGCAGAAGCACCGCCTTGATGATCTGCACCCAGGTGGTGGCGAGCATGCCGCCGAACATGACGTACATGATCATCAGCACGCCGACCAGGATCACCGCGTACATATAGTCGAGCCCGAACAGCAGCTTGATAAGCTGCCCGGCGCCGACCATCTGGGCGATCAGGTAGAAGGCGACCACGGTCAGCGAGCCGCAGGCGGCCAGCGTGCGAACCGGAGTCTGGCCCAGGCGATAGCTGGCGACGTCGGCGAAGGTGAACTTGCCCAGGTTGCGCAGCCGCTCGGCCATCAGGAACAGGATGATCGGCCAGCCGACCAGGAAGCCGATCGAGTAGATCAGCCCGTCGAAGCCCGAGGTGTAGACCAGCGCCGAAATGCCCAGGAACGAGGCCGCCGACATGTAGTCGCCGGCGATCGCCAAGCCGTTCTGGAAGCCGGTGATGCCGCCGCCCGCCGTGTAGAAGTCGGCGGTCGAGCGGGTGCGGCGGGCCGCCCAATAGGTGATGCCCAGCGTGCCCAGGACGAACGCCATGAACATGGCGATGGCGGTCCAGTTGGTGGCCTGCTTTTCGGCGGGACCCTCGAGGGCGCCGGCCGCATGGGCGGCGGTGGCGACGGCGATCAGCGCGCCGGCGCCCGGAATGGCGTAGAGTGAACGCATCAGCGGGTCTCCTCGATCACCTTGCGGGCCAGGTCATCGAATTCGGTGTTGGCTCGGCGGACGTACAGGCCGGTCAAGGCGATGGCGGAGAGAATGACGGCGATCCCGATCGGGAAGCCGATGGTCGTCACCGAGCCCTCCACCAGCGGCGTGCCGAACAGGCCGGGCCAGAAGGCGACCACGACGATGAAGGCGTAATAGATCACCAGCATGACGATCGAGAGCATCCAGGCGTAGGACGACCGACGGCTGACCAGCTCGGCGAACTTCGCGTTCCCGACGATCCTTTTGTGAACTTCATTCTGCATTTGACGCTCCTTATGAACACCTTCACGGGCGCCCTCCCAGACGGCCCCGATCTCATCCAAGGAACGTTTCTTCCCCATTTGCGCGGGTTCACCCCACTTGAAGGCAATGCAGTAACATGATCCCATGCTTCAGTCAACAAAGCACAACATGACGTAAGAGACATGCAATTGGGCGTAGCGCCAAGAAAAAACGCCGACGCGCCAAAGTCGGATGGTGGAATACTTGGTGTATTTCTTGTTTTGCGTTGCACCATGCTGGAGTTAATGACGGGTTTCTGTCGCTTGAGCGGTAGTGGACGGTGGGTAACGTTCTATCGCGCAGTCATTTCGGATCGCTAGATTTCTTACAGGCACAGTGACGGATGGTCGGCGGAGCAAAATTTCGGCGCCGCAACACAACCCCTTTTCTACGCGCTTGGGTGGGTTTAAGGTGGCTACCCATGACCGAACTCGCTCCGCTCGCCCGCATCGACAGCTTCGCTTACCGCCATCGCCTCTCCGAGGTGATGACCAAGCCCGTGCTTGCCGCCCCTCCAACCCTTTCGGTGCACGAGGCCTGCGACCGCATGGCCCGGGCGGCGGCCAGTTCGCTGGTGGTGATCGATGACGACGGCCGCGCCGAGGGCATCTTCACCGAGCGCGATCTGCTCAAGGGGCTGCAACGCCGCCGCGAGGCCGCCCTGTCGGCGACGATTGGCGAGTTGATGAGCCGCCCGGCCCAACTCGCCCGGCCCGACGATTTCCTGTTCGTGGCGCTGGCCCGCATGATGCGCTTAGGACTGCGCCATCTGGTGGTGGTCGACGACCAGCGGCGTCCGCTTGGCATCGTCACCGGCCGCGCCGTGCTGCAGATGCGCGTCTCCGAGGCGATCCTTCTGGGCGACGGCATCGCCCAGGCGCAGAGCGCCGAGCAACTCGCCGAAGGGCGCGAGGCCCTGCCCGGCTTGGCCGGTCGCCTGCTGGCCGAAGGCGTGCCGGCCCGCGACATCGCCGCCGTGCTGTCCGGCGCCCTGCGCGACATGACGGCGCGCGCCGCCCAACTGGCCGAGAAATCGATGACCGCCGACGGCTGGGGCGCGCCGCCGGCCCAATGGTGCCTGCTGGTGCTGGGCTCGGCGGGCCGCGGCGAAAGCCTGCTCGCCTTCGACCAGGACAACGCCATCGTCCATGCCGGCACCGAGGCCGACGACGCTTGGTTCGCCGAGATGGGCAAGCGAGTCGCCGACACCCTGAACGCGGCCGGCATTCCCTATTGCGACGGCTTGGTGATGGCCAGCAATCCGGCTTGGCGGCGCGGCTTGGCGAGCTGGAAGGACGAGGTGTTCCGCTGGGTCCACCAGCCGGAAGCGCAAACCGTCATGAACACCGACATCTTCTTCGATTTCCAGCCGGTCCATGGCGACCGCGCGCTGGCCGACGAATTGCGGCGCCACGCCCTGGACACCGCCGCCGGTTCGAACTTCTTCCTTCAGCTTCTCGCCAACAACGTTTCAAAGATGGAGGTGCCGGTCGGCATCTTCGGCGAGTTCGTCACCACGCATGGCCGCCTCAACGCCAAGAAATTCGGCTTGCTGCCCCTGGTCAGCGCCGCCCGCGCCAAGGCCGTGCGCGCCCGAATCGAGGCGACCGGCACCGCCGAGCGCTATGCCGAACTGACCACTCTGGGCCAGATGCACGCCGACGACCGCGATGGGCTGTGCGCCGTGCACGAGTTGGTCCTTAGGGTGATCCTCGACCAGCAACTCGCCGATCTCGCCGCCGGCGTGGCGCCTTCGGCCCGCATCGAACCCCGCCACATGACCAAGGAAACGCAGGTCCGCCTGAAGGCCGCGTTCAAGCGGATTCGGGTCTTGAAGACCCTGCTCGGTGGATTGGTCACGCAGTAGCTGGGTTCGCCCCTCGCCGGGCGGGCGTCCT
>JADFZP010000033.1 GCA_015232485.1 Alphaproteobacteria bacterium | reverse complement strand
GCGCGGGTCTTCGTGGTGGCGGTGTGTGACATGGACGGATGTTACATTGTCTCGGGACTTGTTGGCAAGCACCGAGGGTTTGTAACATCGGAGTGCGAGGTGTGTGCAACAGTCCGCCCCCAAACCCCGGCGGTACCCGTTGGTCGATCAGCCCCCATCCAGGAAGGAGCCTCTGGGGTCACCCCTCGTTCAGGGATCGCGCAAGACGCGTCATCAACTCCTTTCGCATCTCGCTCTTAGGATCGTTCGGCTTGGCGGGGGCGGGGGAGGCGGGCGCCGCCACCACGGCACCCGCTGGGACGAACGCCGCTTGTCCGGTGAGGACAGCAAGGCCGATCGTCGCCAGCAGTCTCAATCGCTCCGCACGATCACGCGCGGGAACCGCCGTGAGGTGGTCAATCAGTTCTTGATGCGCCCCGGTGAGCGCGAGGTGGAGCCGGAATCTATCGTCAGGCGGCATAACGCCAATATCCACGGACATTGGCCAGCACGGGCTCCTCGGGCACGAGCACGTTTGCCTTGGGATAGATCGCCTGAGCCACCTTGCCGTAGACCGCTGCGCCGCCCCCGGCCATCAGCACGATATCCGGGCTGCGCTCGGATCGCAGCGACTGGCGCATGGCCGTGAGCGCGATGCCGGCGACTTCCTCGGCGGCCTCGGCGAAGTAGCCTGCGAGGTCGACTTTCTGCCCCTGGTGCATGATGGACGGCGCGTGCTTTCGCACGGCCTGTTCGAGCCTGTCGCGGCCGACACCGATGCCATGATCGCCGCGAATGCGCCGGTCAAGCGCTTCCAGGACGTAGCTCATCGCCTGGACGGATGTTCCCGCGCTGGCCGAGCGGGCTTCGCCGTCGATGATCGGCACCCAGTCGACCGAGAAGAAGCCGGGATCGATTACGAGCACCATGGCGTCGGCGATCATCGCCGGATCGATCCGATCGCCGTGGAGGAGGTCGAGATACGCGCCGATCGGCTGGGGTATCACTGTGACGCGCTTGACGGCGATCGACTTCTTCGGCGTGACGGCATGGGTGCCCGTCAGGCGCTTCGCCAGGGCGGCCTTGTAGGTCGCGTCTCGCGCCTGGCTGACGGGCAGGCCGGTGACGAGATGGTCGATCTGCTCGGCCCCGGCGTAGAGCAGGCCGGCATAGAAGAGCGCCCGGTACGTGTCCGACGCGGGGAAGTCCTCGTGAAGGTCGCGTTCCCACTGCTGAAGGCGGCTTGCCTCCACGCCCGCGACCCAGGCCGCGTCGTTGATGGTCACTTCGGCATAGTCGGCCGAGGCACCGCCAGCGGTCATGCGGTCGGGCATCCGGTCGGCGGGACCGGCGGCGCCCGGCAGGACGCGGGTTTCCGGGATCGCCGCGTCTTCGGGGCCGAAGGCGAGCTTGAGGTTCGAGTAGCCAATATCGATGGCAAGACGCTTCATGACGGTGTTGTCTCCCTACGGGGTCTCTACGAGCACATCCGCGTCCATTATAGCCGACATCGTGACGCGTGTCGCGCCTCCCGCGCGAAATGGGACGATAGAGGGGCGCAACGGGGACAATTGCGCGCGGGGGCCGGGTTGGGGCGCTCAAGCTGGCGATCTGGGGCTTTCAAATGGGCGATTTCCCGCTCCCCGCGTTTCCCCGGTTTGGTCACTGCGGAACGGCCGCGCAGGGGCCGAAATCCGCCCTGTTTTGACTTCATACCCGTGCCCACTTTGGACTATGTATAGTCCAAAGGCGAAAATGGCGGGTTGGTTTTGCGGAGGCCGGTTTAAGCGCATTGTGAAACCGCCTTTGGACTATACATAGACCAAACTGGCAAAATGACGTGACGGAACGTCGGGGGGCGCAAAAACCCGTCTACGGCAAGGCCACTTTGGACTATACATAGTCCCAACCGACAAACGGCGGGCGAGCCTGGGAAGGCGCCCCGCAAAGCCGGTTTGGACTATACTTAGATACGGGGCCAAAAACGGAGGCCGGTTTGGACACGAGGGAATTGACCGTACTGGAATGGGTGCGGGCCGAGCAGAAGGCGCTCATGAACGCGGCGGACCTGATCCTGACGATCGAATACCGGACGGAGCGGGCGCTACAACTACGGTCGGGGGAAAGCACGGAAAAACCGCGCTTCGACGCGCGCACTCGGCTCGAACCCGCACCACGCATCTGGTGGATACACATCCACTGGGGGGGGAAGAAGCCGGACGGGAAAAAGGCGATCTACTCGAAGTGCGTACCTGTGCGTCCGAATGGCGGTCCACAGCCAAGGTTTGACGATGCACCCCAATGGGAAAGGGAGGCTATCGAACGCGCCGAAAGGAAGTTGCAGCCGATTCGGGACGCGCTGAAGATCCTGGTCGATATCCGCTACGCGGCGACGGGCTACGGGAAGAGATGGAAGGGGATTGAAGACATCCTCCGGTTCGAGGACGTGGACGGCGATCACGTTGCATCTCCCACCGAGACGGTAAAATAGGCCCAAAGCCACCAATGGACGGGGATCACCATGCGCAACCTGCCCCAAATCTATGCCGCCGCCCGACTTGCCGAGGCCGGCATCTCGGAAGCGGCCTTCTGCACCGACCCCGTTGCCGCAATGGCTGGGGCTGATCCGGCCTGGGCGAAGCGCCATTCCCTGAGCGCCACGCAACTGCGTCAGTTCGTCCAACCCTCGACGGGCACGGCGGCGGCGAGGCAGACCGGCACCCGCCACCACGCCGACCACGCGAAGCTGCTGGGCGCGTTTGTCGTCCGAACCGAACGAGATGTGCCATGACCGCCAACTCCCTCTGGAACACCCTGCGCTGGCGCTGGACGATGTGGATGGACGGCGCCCCGGCGGAAATCCGAAATGGACGGCCCGTAGTCGTCGAGGAGCGGCTATCGACGCTCCGGCCGGTCCCACTGGTGGTCCAGCCCGACGCCATCTACCAGACCGCCGATGGACGCCTGATCGTCGTCGAGACGAAGACGCGCGGCGAATGGCTGGTGAAGCGCGGCGACGTGGTGCAGATGTCCGCCGTCCGCGCCGTGGTGCGCCACTGCGACGATCCCCGGCTGGTGGGCTGGCCCGTGGCGCCCTACGGCTACGTCCGGCTGGTGCATGGCGACCGCGTGATTTGGGAGAAGGTCGATCTGCTGCCCGACGCGGCGGTGGTCAATCTTTGGCTCGCCTACTGGGCCGCCAATGGACGGGGCATGGACGGGGAGATGGCGCGAGCGGGCTGACCTCGCCGCCCGTTTCCCCATTCCCCCGCGCGCCGCCGCCCGGCCGCTTCCATCCGTCCTCTCAGGACGACAACAAACCCCTCAAATTCGTGCGTCTTTTTCCAAGCTGGCGCGCAAGCACGGCCTTCTGCCCCTCGCTACAATGGCCGGGCATGGGAGGGGCGACGATCCGCGTTGCACACCGCGACTGCGGGTCTTCCTCCCACCGAACGGAAAAGGGCGGTCGCATTTTGACTGGTTCGCTGTCGTGGGTGACTGCCGTTGTCGCCACTGGGGCATGCACCTCGCAGCGGCGCGGCGGCGCTTCGGTATCGTGGCCCGCCGTCCCGAAATCCGTTCTGGACCCGGTTCGCTTGGCGATGACCTGGTTCGAAATTTGGTTGACCCGGTAACGGAGTTACAGATGCAAGCCCAAGGTAACAGAGTTACACGCCACCTCCTGTGGCTCGTCCGCGTTGGACTGATGTCGGTCGTGGGCATGTTCGCGGCGATCGGCGTGTGGGTGTTCCTGCTCGCGGCCGAAACCGTGTCCGTTTCGGACGGCGTGGTGGTGCTGGACGCCATCGCGATCTTGCCGCATCACCTCGCCCTGGTCGCGTCGGCCGCCACGCTGCTGTCGATCGCGTTCGCCAACCTCGGGCGCCCGGCGGCATGACGATCAAGAAGGCCCCGGTCGCGTCGTTCGAAGAAGAGCGGAAGTGGCGTGAGCGCTGCCGTGAATCGGAGGCGCGGTTCACCGCGATGATCGGCCCTCTCGATTTTACCGACCCCTTCCGGACTTCCCCGGCCGCCCGGCGCGACAGCACGGCCCCGAGCGCCCCCGAGCCGCCGGAGCCGCGATGATCCGCCGCATCCTCATTGGACTGGACGAGGTGGGCCGCCCGCTCGAACAAGCCATCATCCTGATCGGACGGGCGCTCGCGGCGGCGGGCCGGTACCTCTGGCAGATATCGCGCCACGCCGTCGAACGTCCGCACCAGCGCGATAAGGGGCCGGCGCGGTTCGACAAGGCCATGTTCGATCAGGCCATGCGGACTATCGAGCGTGATCGGCAGAACGACTATGACCGCGCCACCCGCCGCTTCAACGAAGCGATGCAACGCGCGTCCGAACAGCGGCGGGAAGAAGAGGAAGCTGCCGAAACGCGGTTCCGTGCGCAGCAGGAGGGCGCGTGGAACTTGGCGGCGGAGTATTGGGAGGATTGAGGGCGCGTCCTGTCCGGACCCACCTTCCACGAAATAGGCGATGCGGGGCACCCGCTCGTCAATATCCGGATCGGACGGCATCTCGCCATGTCCGATCGGCATCTGCGTAACTTTTTCACAGGAGGTCCAACGTGATTTTCACCATTGGAAAAGCGTTCCTCACCACGCTCAACGACATCACCCGTGGCCCCACCCCCGGCGTGCCCATGCCGGCGTGGAAAGCCGTCCCGGCCGTGGTCCTGGCGCTCGCCAGCCGCGCGATCAATTTCGTCGCCATATGCGTCGGCGTCTTCATGCTGCTCGTGACGTTCGGCTCGCGGTATGCCCCGAAGACCATCGAACCGGCGCAAGTTGGGATCAACGCCTGGACCGTCGAACAGCTTGGCGACTCGGTGATCTACGGCGCGCTCCACTATCTGCTGCCGACATTCGCGATCATCACCGTCATTTTCATGGGGATCGCGGCCTTTAAGCGCATCCCGCTGACCGAAGCCATCACGCGAATGCGGTATCGGACGATCCTGTCGGCGCCGCACCGTGGGATGTCCTTGCAGGACTGACGTTTCCGAGCAGGGAGGGGGCCGTCCTATGTGGACCCCCCTCCCCGTGACGAATCCAGCGAGCGGTTGCAAGTTGCAAAGTGCCAGGGCGGCCTCACGATCGCATCACCTCCCCCAGCAAGGATGCCCGCGATGCCGGAGATCGAAATCCAAACCGTACTGAACGACCCCAGCACCTCGACGTGGCTGCGGCAGGCCCTTGAGAGCGCCCTACGGCGCGATCCCGTTGACGCGGCCCGAGATGCGGAACTTTGCTCCATCCTGCTCCAGCGGCACGCGGACGAACTCCTGGCCGCATATTCCGGCGGCCTGTCCGGCAAGGCGTGAGATGCGCGTCCTGTCGATCCGTGCGCCCTGGTGGGCGTATATCCTCTTCGGCGGCAAGGACATCGAGAACCGGGACTGGCGGACGAACTATCGCGGCCCGGTACTGATCCACGCGTCAAAATGGTTTGACCTGGAAGAGGTGGCCGAAGACGCCGCCTGGGCGAGGTCCGTTCGGGAGGCCCACTCGACCGCCTCCGCGATGCCTCAGTTCACCTATCGCTCGCTCAAGGCGGCGGGCGGTTCGATCGTCGGAATGGTGGACCTGATCGACTGCGTGTCCGCTTCGGACAGCCCGTGGTTCCAGGGGGATTACGGTTTCGTGTTGCAAAAACCTCGGGTGTTCCGCGAGCCCATTCCGTGCCGGGGACACCTGGGGCTGTTCATCCCATCAGACGAGGTGATGGCGGCGGTTCACGCGCAGCTTGCCGCTTGATGACCGCATGTGCATATCGCTGTTGGCGGCCTATGATAGGGGTGTGACCAAGCAAGGGACCGACGATGGCCAAGAGGACCAAGACCGTTGTTGCCAGCACCCAGTATGTAGACGACTGCTCTGGCGCCACCGCCGACAGCGTCTACGTCACCGATCCCAATGGCGAAGAGATCGCATCGCTCAGGGGTTGCGACTGGAACGATGAGACGGTCAGCCGCTTGGAAAAGGCGCACGGTCCCATCCGGGCTACCTTCCAGGGCGGTACCCTCGACGGCTTTGAAGCTCTTTGACGGATCAAAGACGAGCCGGAAAAACGCGGTGACAAACCGTCCCCAGCCCCTGGTCAGAGAGTGACGCGCGCCGCAGGCGCCAACGCAACCAGACATGGCTCACCAAGCCGGGTTCTGTCCGTGACAAGCACAAGACGCCGCCCGAGCAGCGCATAGAGGGCGTTTGGGTTGACATACCACTCCGGTACACCACGCTGCGTCTCCGCCACACCGGCCGCCGTCCAATGTCCCGAACGGCGGCGTTCCAGCGCGCCATGGAGCGCCAGCGCGTCGAGCACCTTCTGCTGCGCCGGGGAGATGGCGGCCTTTTTCATTTGACGGACCAGGTCGGGCAATCGACATACGGATCGTCATACCAGATTGCGGCAGCCGGACGCCTCCGCATCGCCTCCACTTCCTCTTTGGACATCACCGCGAGCGGCATCAAGATCAGCATGGATTCCTTGGGGCAGGCGCATTCGCCGAACGTGGCAACGTTAATGCGCGGCGGTGTATGCCGGGTCATCGCCCAGCGGGCGTGCCGGCAAGTGCAACAGCCTTTCTCCACGGACATCGGCACCTCCACCAACAAAGTCACGCCAACCACCCTACCACATCGCAGCGACACGCAAGAGCCGAGCCACCTCCGCTTGAAGCGCGGCGCCAATCCGACGCGCCTCCACCGTGGATATGCCATGCCGCAAAACCGTTTGGCGAGCGGCATCATCTCCCATTTGGACGCGCATCCGCTGGGCCGCCGGCTCCTCGACGAGCATCATCCCGTCCTGGGCGGACAGCAGGATCGCCGGAAGCTCGAAGCAGCGCAGCCCAACGTGGGTCACGCTGAAGGTCAAGCGCCCCAACGACGCCGGCAACTCGCTCGCGCACGCGTGAAGCGCGCGATCAAGCGCATCGCTCACCGGCAGCGGCTCGCCGGGCGCGCCGAGCGCCCACAACGCCACCAGCAACGCCGACTGGTCGTAAGGGGAGGGACTGGCCTCCATGATGCGATCTCCATCGATCCACTTACGCGGGCGCCCGCAAATCCGAAGCGGACGCCCTGGTAAATGGCGACGATCAGGCCGGGGTCGACGCCGCCGTGGCCAGTGGGAACGCGACCTTCCGAAGAGCCTCCTCCGCCTTGCGCAGCCGGTCGAGCGGCACGTCGGCCACCGCGATCGACGACCAGGTGAGTTCGTTCATCACGCCGCAGTCGCCGGGATGCGCGGCGAACTGGCCCAGCCGCCCGGTGCCCTCCTCGACGCATCCGAACAGGACGCCGTCCGGCGCCACGAACAGGCCCTCATCCTCGGTCACCGTCCGGAACTGATAGTAGAAGCCGCCGCTGGTGGCGATGGAGGTGGTCGTGCTGTCGATCACCTCGAACAGGCGCGGCCCCCGATGGTCCTTGTACTTCTGCTTGGGCGGATACGAGTTGTCCGAGTGACCGTCCTCGTCGGAATATTCCAGCGCCTGCGGCTGGAACTGCTCGGGATCGCGGGCCTCCACGATGCGGGCATAGGCCCGGATCAGCCGGTGCAGGCGGGCGCGCTCGGCGTCATCCTCCTGCTCGATCTGGGCGGCCAGGGCTTCGATCTGCTCGACGGTGATGATCGTCATGGGCTGTCTCCTATGAGGCCCCGGCATTCCCGCCGGGGAAGGTGCTGCGGCTCGTCGGTGCCGCGCTGATGGAATTATCGTGCCCCCAAAAAAAGAGACTGCAACCATGAATTTTAGGTGGCATGAAAACCGCGAGAGCCTATGATGGGCGCATGGAGACGATCGCACCCAAGCGCGGCCGAGGCCGCCCAGCAGGCGGGGGATTCCCCGAAGCTCGCAAGCTGCGCTTCGGCGCGGGAACCACCGGCCGCGTGAAGCGGATCGCCGCGTCCACCGGGATGAGCGAGAGTCAGGTATGGCGACAGGCCGTCCAAAGCGGACTGGACCTGATGGAAGCGACCACGCCCCATTCCGAAGTGGACGCAACCAATCCACCATCCGAATCCCAAGAGGACGGACGATGAAGAAACGCCGGCCCTACCATCGGCTCCGGCCAAAGCCCGGCCGGGTGGCCCAGCGATTGTGGGACCATCTGCGCGCGGTCGGCGCGGGGACCACGGCCGAACTGGCGACGGCGGCCGATCTCAACCGGAACACGGTCAAGAACCTGCTGCGCCGCTACGCCCGTGAAGGACTTGTTTCCCTGGATGGGGAAGAGCCCGGCGCCGGGCAAATCCAGGCGGCGATCTGGCGGCTGGTGACCGACCTCGGCCCGCTGGCGCCGATCCCCCACGGCGCGTGCCACTCCGGCTCCGGATTCACCGATCCGAACAAGACGGAACCCCCAGCAACGGAGCGGCGGCTGTCAGACGAACCGGCACTCGAATCGGCGCACAATGGCACCGGCAAAATCGTTTTGTCGGGCAAGCAAATTCATGCGGCTGACCGGATCGGCGGGGGCGAGTTGCTGATCCCCTGGCCCGCCCATCTTCCGGCGCCCCGGCTGTCCGAAGACGAAGAGAGGGACGCCACGGCGGCGGAGGAAGAATGGGTGCGAGCCCAACTGGGCGATCTGATGGTCCACGACCTGGTGTGCGTCCGCGTCCAGGCGGTGGTCATTCGCCGCCCGTCCGATGTCGATCTGCCCAACAAGGTGTTGCCGCATCTGAGCGCGATCATCATCGGCCGCCGCTGGGTGCATGCCAGGACCAAAGAACACCCCCGCATGATGTGGGCGCGCCCGCATACCGCGTAAGACACGCTTGCATTCGCCGTGAGGATGGGACAGGATTGCGTCTGCGGCCGGGCCTAATTGAAGCGCGCTGACTTGCAAGCGTGATTTGACTGCCCTTGCGGAGCAGTATTTCCCGGCCGCACCTCCCCTCCAAGAATGGCGATGGAAATGACCGAGGAACAACGGGTGGTGCTCGGCGTGCTGCTGACCGCCGTCGACGAGATTGCCGGCGCGTGGCCGCTTATCGAACAGGCGTTGCGGGATGAGGGCCTGGCCGATCCCGAGGGGGCGTTCTCGGCTCTGCGGGAGTTGGTGTACGGTTAGGACGGGACCATTGGTTCACGTCCAGGGTCCGGGTGTCGAGCCCGCGTCGACACCCAACGGCTGGCGGCGACGATCCACCACCGCTCTTGGCCGCCCCTCCCAGAGACAGATAGACAAATCCGTTTTGGACAGCCGCGCGAGCCGGCGTGGATTTAGAAGCCGAGCCACTTCAAGCGAGTGGGGATGACATCCAGTTCTTCCGGGGAGCCCGGCTCACAGAAGCCGACCTCATCGGCCGCGTACACAATCGCGACCACTTCGACATTGGTTCGGCCATCCTCCAGGGCGGCCAGGTAATGACACCCGTCCGAGACCACCGCCGTATCGACCGCCCACTCCATCCATTCGAGGCGGTCGTGCATGGAGCGGATCATGGCCGCCTGGACGATCGCCCGCGTTTCGGAAGCGACCTGTTCGGGGTCGCGCCCCTCGGCGCGGATCGCGAGGATGCGATCCAGTCCCGCACTCGTCACGTCGGTTGTCGGCATGGTGAACCCCTCCAAAGCTGTCCGGCTGATCCAATTTTAGTTCGTCTGTGCAGAGACGCCACCAAAGCGTCTCGCGCATGAACCGCCTTAGCTCCGCTCGGCGAAATCCCACATCCCCGGCATGTCCCGGCGCTCCACCAACCGCCCGGCATGCCAGTCCTCGGCGGCCATCAACAGCGGCGCCCATTTCAGATACTGCTCGCGGGTGCGCGGGTCCGCGAAAAACTGTTTGTAATCACCGGGCTTGTAGGCGGAGACGTTGAACACCCACGCGTCGTCGTCCGCCCATGTCAGCGAGACGGGAATGGCGTTCCGCTCCGCGCGCCAGCCGCGTGTCGCGCGCGTCCAGCGAATCGTGCCGGTGCGGCTGCGAGGCGCCCACTTGGCCACGGTCGACACCCAGCCCGGACCCTCATCGCCATAGGGCTCGTAGTGGGTATAGCGGGGATCGCTTGTGTGGCGGCGATGATCCTGCATCAGGCGGCGGTTCTCCTTCTCCGCCTCGCGCCGCAGCCAAACCTCGCGCACGCCAGCGACCACCGAGCCGACGCCGAGCGACGCGTTGCAGCGGCGCCGGTACGACTCGAAGTCGGGCGGCTCGGCGGCGGCGTACAAGGCGCGCGTCTGATCGTAGACCAGCTCCAGGGCGGCGCCGAAACCCTCGGCCGTCCAGAGGCGAGCCGGCGGATGGGGGTGCAGGATCGGCGAGCGGTCGAACAGGCCCTGGATGATCAGGCAGACGCGATTGTAAGCGGCGACCTCCTTGCCGATCGCCGCCATCACCTCGTCGTAATCGAGCGATTCGGGCGTCAACGGTTCCCACTCGGTCGGGCGGAAATCATAACGATGATGCTGGGGGCCGCCATGGGAAACCCACGTCGGTTGGGTGAACCAGTCAGCATCCGGGTTGTCGCGTTTCCAGGCCGCCGCGCGCTCCTCCCAGTCCGCAAACTGGGCGGAAAGCCGCTCGAAGAGAGCGACCGACATCAGCTTCGCGGCGCCGCTGAGGAACCCACTCTTGCAGACCATCAGCGGCCCGCCCGTCTGGCGCGTCTCATCCGGAAACAACATGGCACCGAATTCGAGTTGGCAGGCCAGACACCACAACTGCTCGCCGTTCCGCACATAGAGGAAGGTCCACTTGTCGGCTTCGGCCAAGGCGGCATTGTCGAGCAGGCGGATAAGCGAGTTTTGGTTGTCGCGCTCCTTCTTGAAGCGGCGAACGCGCATGGTCACCAGGGTGCGAGGCCACGGCAGCAGACGATCACGATTCTCCGGCCGGGCCAGCCAGGCGTTGAACTGTTTGATGTCCCGAACGTCCATGCCGCCCTCGGAATAGGCGGCGAGGCATTCCTCGTCCATGTAGAGACGGCGCTGCATCACATGCAGCTTGTCGGTCATCCCGGCGGGAGCGCCATCCGCGATTTGCAGGACGCTCTCGGTGAGGCCGGCATAGAGTTCCACCGAAAAGATGCGGTCCTCAATGGACTGGACGCGTTCCTTGAGAGGGCCGACCTGGGCCGTCAGTGCCAGGGTTGGCGCCATCATCCAGGCGGCGAGACGCGAGTTGACGCGCTCGATCTCCTTGAACAGGTCGGGGAAATCCTTCTTCTGGGCCGCGATCAAGGCGTTCTTGTAGCCGTTGATGTCGACGGCACCAGCCATCGCCATCAAGGCGGTGCCGGAACCCTCCGATCGCTGCGTCAGCGCATTCGGCCCGGCGCCCATGCCGAGGCGCGCCATCAGGGCGGTGACCTCGCCGATCAGGCGGGCGGATTCCCGTTGCAGGTCGGCGATCTTGGCCGCGATGATCGCGTCCGCGTTTGGCTCCAGGCGGATATTCGCCGAAGGGATCTGTTCGTAGCGGATGCGAAAGACGCGGGTGGACCCATCCGATGGCGTGGTCATGACCGCGTGATTGCTCGCCAGATGCGTGACGCAGGCAAGGTGGTCCTCGGTCCCGTCACCCGTGCGGTTCTTGGTCGTCACCCAATACCATTGGCCCAGCGTCACCTCGTCGGGAGACGGCATCTCATCGGTGGTGTTGACGGACGCCGTGACTTGCGTCCGGAGAGGATTCCCCTTGTCCATGTTATGAGCCCCCTACATCGCCGTCCTCGGCCATGAAAAACTCCCGCCAATCGAAAATCCTGGGCGGACATCCATCGGCCTCTTTGAGCAGCTTGTCCAACCGCCGCTGCATGGCAACGCGCAGCTTCTTCAAATCATTTGGATGGAGCACGCGACTTGCGGACGCGAGCCAGCACGAACACCCACCATCGGCGGCGGCACCAAGCTCTGCGCGCAGATGCGCGGCGAGCAGGGAAGCGACCATTCTATTGGCCGGTGTCGTCATGGCGATCTCCTTGCGTTCCGTCAGCGCGGACCAAGCCGCCGCTTCACCATGGCGGCCAGCTTGTCCAGTTCGCCCGGCGGGAATTCCCCGCCAGTGTGGATGTCGCACAGGTCGCGAATGGCCGCCAACTCAAGGTCAGCTATGGCCGCCTTCACCAATCCGACAATCCTGTCGGCGAGAGCGGCGGTGGCGCGGCGTCTGTCCATAGTGGGCTCCTTTAAGTCGCTAGACGGCGCGGCGCGGTCTACATCCAACCGGGTTTGCAGATTTCAACTTGGAAGCCAAGTTCGCGGTAGTGGCGCGCGCGACCTTCAGCTTCAGCCTCGGCGTCAACGGCGCGCTCTTCGTACTCGGCGCCGTCCGACTCCGGGCCGTTATCGTCAATGCAAAAGCCGTTCTCGTCGTCTTCGTAACTGATAGTGACGATGATCTTTGAGTGTTCCGAGGTCATGACACTTACTCCGTGATCGCGGACAGGAAGCCAATGGCCACATGCACAGCCGACTTGCGCCGGAGCTTGATACTGATGGCGCGGGCCAGTTCGTCGTAGGTCGGGCCGCCGTCCTTGACCTTCTTGCGGAAAGTACGATCGACGCGGCGGAGAAACGCGTCTTCGGTTTCGTTGTGGGGTTTCTTGCTCATCTCAGCCTCCAGCGGCCGGATCAACCGGCCAATCGCAAACGCGATACCAGGATCATCTCACGGCGCGATGGACATGCAACGCCCACGCGCCGCCCGGCGGACCACATCCGAACCGGACATCACTCGGCCGCGACCGGAAGGACCAGCGCCTCGGCGCGGCGGGCCGCCTCCACAAACGCGCGGGACGGCGGCGCCGGCAGCCCGGCGTTGACGCGCTCCAACGCCACCTGGTTGACGCGGCGCGCCCAATCGGCCCGCGCGTCCAAATCGGACGGAAATGGTTCGCTGGTCACAGCAGTTCTCCCATGAAGGACAGGGCCTCGGCCAAGTCGATACGGCGAACATCGGCGCTCCCGGCGAGGTCGGCGATGGTGCGCGCGACCGCCAGCGCATGCCGCCGCGTCTCAGGGGTCACCGGCAGGCTGTCGAGGATCGCCCACGCGTGCGCGCCGTGGCATTTGTCCCTGGCCAGGGGCGGGAAGGGCCAACAACGTCGAATGGACGCCTCGCGGGCGCGTTGGACGCGCGCCACGACAGCCTCATCCGATCCGGACGGATCACCCGAAGGCGCCATTCCCATGTAGTGCGACGGGCCGCGCACGATGCACCACATGGCGCTCGCGCCATGGGCGCCGATCACCGGCACGGGGCTGTCGGGAAACAGCCGCCGGCTCGCCCGGACCAGCAGCGCGGCCACCCAAACGGCCTGGG
Organism: Alphaproteobacteria bacterium; assembly: GCA_015232485.1. Classification (GTDB taxonomy): domain Bacteria; phylum Pseudomonadota; class Alphaproteobacteria; order Rhodospirillales; family Magnetospirillaceae; genus JADFZP01. Next base: position 1,290 of record JADFZP010000033.1, on the reverse strand, counting down.
GATGCGCCGGCAGGGGCACCAGCGCGAGGCTATGGCACCCGGCGGCGGCGATCTCCAGCGCGCGCGCCGGCACTTCGGCGGACGGAATGCGGTCGAGCCGCACCACAGGCAAGTCCGCCAGCGCCGCGAGCGTGTCCCGATCGGACCAAAGCGCGTCAACGTGCATGCGAGCCTCCATCACTGGCGCAGCAAGAGGGTCAGCCCTTCGCTCGGGCGGGTGCAGGCGGTGTAGAGCCAGCGCCAGCGATCGGCGCCGAAGGAGCCGCTGTCGTCGACCACGGTGACGTGCGGCCATTCGGAGCCCTGGGCCTTGTGGCACGTCAGGACGTAGCCCCAATCCCACTCCTCGATCCCCTTTTTCAGCCCGCGTGGCCGCTCGCTGGCGCCGTGGTAAAGCGAGTTGAACAGGTAAGGGGTCGCCAGGATGTCGCGGCGCTCGTCGGCTTCGTCGTCGAGCCGGACGGTCAGGCGGCACAGGTCAAGGTCCGGGAAGCGGCGCTCGCGCACCGCGACCGCATCGCCGACCGCCTTCCCGAGCATGCCGTTGAACAACCCCACCTCGGCGTGGTTGCGGGTGCAGATGATCCGCTCGTTCCACTCGGGCAACGGATTGACGAAACCCCGGCGGCGGCGAATGCGCGCGGTATAGGCCCAGCGGACGCGATGGGTGCCGCAAATCGCCTGGGTGTCCTCGCGATAGACCGCCTCCTGGGTCTCCCTGGTCAGCGGCGCCACAATGGTGTCGCCCACTTGGCCAAAGCGCGGCAGCCGTCCTTGTCGGACCATGGTGGCCACCCGGATGATCGGGCTCTCGGCCGCCTGGCGATGCACCTCAGTGAGGAAGCTGTCGGGCCGGCGCGCCGTGAAGAAGCCGGCGCCGCCGACCGGGGGAAGCTGGCCCGGATCGCCCATCACCAGCACCTTCTTCCCGAACGACAGAAGATCCAGCGCCATCGCCTCGTCGATCATCGAGCACTCGTCGAGCACGATCAGGTCCGCTTCGGACGCCGGGCCGCCGACGTTGAGGACGAAAGTGACCTTGCCGGTAACCTCGTCGACGATCGGGCTGTAGATCATGGAATGCAGGGTCATGGCGGACTCGACGCCCTTGGACCGCAGGACGTGCGCCGCCTTGCCCGTATACGCCCCGGTGATAACCTTCTTCACCTCGGAGAACTTGGCCTGCAACTCGGCGATGGCGTAGCCGCACACCGTCGATTTGCCGGTGCCGGCGAAGCCCGCGAGATAGTAAACCTGACGATCGCGCGTGGGAAACCAGCCCAGGATGTC
>JADFZP010000032.1 GCA_015232485.1 Alphaproteobacteria bacterium | reverse complement strand
TGTCCTTGGTGTTTCCCCACCTAAAACGGCCGGCGGTCGCCGTGTCGTTTGCGGAAATCCTCGGGATCGCGCTGGGCGAAGGGCGAGCCGTCGTCGGTGGGCGGCGGCGCGTCCTTGTGGTCGCGGCGACGCGATTCTCCGCCGATCGCCCAGGCGAGCAGGGCGGTGACGGCCGCGAGGAATATCAAGAGGTAAAGCGTTTCAGCCAAGAGGGGTGATCCTTCGCGCCTTTCGGTTCCCCCCTGAGTTTGGGCGATCAGCCCTTTGCTTCAACCCCACATCGCGGCCGGGCCGGCATACTGCCGCCCTCATTTCAGCGAGGCGGAATGCGCGCCCTGGTCATCAATTTCATGCTGCTGGGCTGCGTGCTGATCGCCCTGTTCCAACCCTGGGCGGGGGTGCTCGGCTACAACTGGTTCACCTACATGAACCCGCACCGCTTGGCCTGGGGGCTGGGGATTCCGATCCCCTGGGCCAAGGTGATCGCCGGCCTGACGCTGGCCGGCTGGCTGCTGGGCGGGCTGAAGGGCTTCCGGCTGACCTGGGTGACGGGGCTTTTGCTGGCGCTGCTGGTCTGGACCACCATCACCTCGCTCGACGCGCTGTTTCCGACCCGCGCCTGGGAGGACTGGACCGAGTTCGCCAAGATGGCGGTCACCGCGCTGGCCGCCACGGCGCTGCTCGACGATCGGCGGCGGTTGCACGCCTTCGTGTGGATCGTGGTGATCTCGCTGGCCTATTGGACCGTCAAGGGCGGTCTTTACGTGGTGCTGACCGGCGGCTCGGGGCGGGTGGTGGGGCCGCCGCAGTCGCAATTCCCCGAGACCAACCGCTTCGCCCGCGTGGCGATCATGGTGATGCCGCTGATGTGGTGGCTGCGCCTGCATTCGGCGCGGCCCTGGGTGCGCCGGGCGATGATGCTGGCGACCGGCCTGACCCTGTTGTCCTTGATTGGCACCGGCTCGCGCGGCGGCTTCGTCGGCTTCGTCGCCATGCTGGGTTTCGCTTGGCTGCATTCGCGGCGCAAGCTGGGCATGGCGCTGCTGGGCGGCTTGGCGGTGGGGGCGCTGCTGCTGGCGGTGCCGGTCGAACGCCTGACCGGCTATACCGAACGGATCGGCACGATCGGCGACTATGCCGAGGAGTCCTCGGCCAAAAGCCGCTTCAAGACCTGGGCCTTCGCGCTCGACATGGCCGAGCGCGAGCCGGTCACCGGCGGCGGCTTCGGCGCCTTCCTGGCCAACCAGCAGGAGACCTCGCGGGTCGGCTATTACGAGGCGCACAGCATCTATTTCCAGATGCTGGGCGAGCATGGCTGGGCGGGGCTCGGCCTTTGGTTGGCCCTCGCCCTGGCGGTGCTGCTGACCGGACGGCGCGCCATGCTGCGGGCCGAGGCCCATCCGCATCTCTACTGGGCGCGCGATCTGGCGATGATGCTCCAGATTTCGGTGGTCGGCTTCCTGGTCGGCGGCGCCTTCGAGAATCTGGCGTTCTTCGAACTCTACTACACCCTGGCGGCGATGCTGGTGCTGACCGATCGCATCGTGGCGCGCGAGGCCGTCCAGCAATCCCCCGTCCGTATTCCCGCATTGGAGGCGACATGAAACCCATGTTGATGCTGCTCGCCGCCCTGCTGCTGCCCGGCCTGGCCGAGGCGCGCACCATCCGCGTCGGCCCGCGAGGCGACGTCGAGTTGCCCAGCGAGGCCGCCCGTATCGCCAAGGAGGGCGACGTGATCGAGATCGCGGCCCAGGATTTCGTGGGCGACGTGGCGGTGTGGCGCGCCGATCGCTTGACCATCCGCGGCACCGGCGGGCGCCCCCGCCTGGAAGCCGGCGGGCAGGCCGCCGAAGGCAAGGCGATCTGGGTGATCAAGGGCGACGGCGTGACGGTCGAGAACATCGCCTTCGCGGGCGCCAAGGTGCGCGACAAGAACGGCGCCGGCATCCGCGCCCAAGGGCGCGACCTGACCGTGCGCGACTGCCTGTTCGACGGCAATCAGAACGGCATCCTGGCCCACGACAACGCCGGCTCGGTGATCCTGGTCGAACGCTCGGAGTTCAAGGACAGCGGGGCGGGGGACGGACACAGCCACGGCATCTACGTCAACAAGGTGGAACGCCTGGTCTTCCGCCACAACTGGGTGCATGGAACCCGCATCGGCCACCACGTCAAATCGCGCGCCCGCGAAAACCTGATCCTTCACAACCGCCTGGAGGACGGCCCGGACGGCGCCGCCAGCTACGCCGTGGACATGCCGAACGGCCATCTCGGCGTGGTGGTCGGCAATGTCATGCACAAGGGGCCGAACGCCGAGAACCGGGCGGTGGTCAATTTCATCGCGCCGGTCGCGCGACCCGGCGCCGCCCTGCACCTGATCAACAACACGGTGGTCGGCGAGCGGCGCGGCGTGTTGCTCGCCAATCGCAGCCCGATCGAGGCCGATCTGCGCAACAACCTGATCATCGGCGCGTTGGAGCTGGTCGACGGTCGCGGTGGCGGCGGTGGCAACCTGACCGCCCAGCCGTCCGATCTTGGGCAGGAGTACGCCTTGCGCGGCGGCGCCGCCGCCATCGATTCCGGGGTGGCGATCGAGGTCGACTCCTTGCGGCCCAAATCGGAATACGTCCATCCGCTGGGCGCCCGGCCGCGGGTGACCAAGGGACCGCTGGATGTGGGCGCGTTCGAGTGTCCCTAAAGCGTCAGACAAGTAACTTATGGTTCGTTGCCTATATCGTAGCCCTCACACAAAATAGCGTCGGTCGAAACGACTTGTCGGGGACGATACCGTGCGCCTGATCAAGCATTGCATTCTTTTCGTTCTGCTCATCGTGGCGGGGTGCAGCAATATGCGCGAGGCCCCGACTTCTCCGCCTACCGGAACTTCGGCTGGGATGGCGGCGAACTACCTGATCGGACCGGGTGACGAGCTTCAGATATTCGTCTGGCGCAATCCCGAGCTGTCGACCTCGGTCAAGGTGCGTCCCGACGGCAAGATCTCGATCCCCCTGATCGAGGATCTGGTCTCGGCGGGCAAGCCGCCCACCTTGCTGGCCCGCGACATCGAGCGGGCGCTCAAGGAATACGTGCGCGACCCGATCGTCACGGTGATCGTCGCCGACTTCGTCGGCCCCTTCAACCAGCAGGTCCGCGTGGTCGGCGAGGCGGCCGAGCCGCAAGCCATTCCGTACCGCCAGGAAATGACGGTGCTCGACGTGCTGATCGAGGCGGGGGGTCTGACCGAATTCGCGGCCGGCAACCGCGCGGTCATCGTGCGGCGCTCCGAGGGCCGCAACGACGCCTACCGGGTGCGGCTGGACGATCTGCTCAAGGACGGCGACGTCTCGGCCAATGTCCCGATGGTGCCCGGCGACATCCTGATCATCCCGCAAAGCTGGTTCTGAAGATGCAGAGCATCCGCACGGAAATCGTCGCCCATGTCGAGGCGGTGTGGCGCCGCCGCTGGACGGTCGTCGCGGTCACCTGGGCGGCGGCCCTCACGGGCTGGCTGGGGGTGGCGCTGCTGCCCGACCAGTTCACCTCGCAGGCGCGCATCTATGTCGAGACGGAATCGCTGCTGGGCCCGCTGCTCAAGAACATCGCCATCGAGAGCGATCTTCAGCGCGAGGTCGCGGTGATGCAGCGCACCCTGCTGTCGCGGCCCAATCTCGACCAGGTGGCGCGCACCACCGATCTCGACGTCAACGCCCGCACGCCGGCCGAGATGGACGCGCTTTACGAGTGGCTGGCGGCGCACACCAAGATCCTGGCCGATGGCCCGCGGCTGTTCACCGTCTCGTTCACCGACGCCGATCCGGTGCTGGCGCGCGATGTGGTGCAGTCGCTGCTGACCATCTTCGTCGAGGGCAATGTCGGCCAGAACCGCGCCAACATGGAGAACGCGCGGGCCTTCATCGAGGGCCAGATCGCCGACTACGAGCGCAAGCTGAAGGCCGCCGACCAGCGCCTCGCCGATTTCAAGAGCCGGCATTTCGACATCCTGACCGGCTCGGCCGGCGGCGGGTTCTCGGCCCGGCTGGAGCAGGCGCGCCGCAACGTCGCCGAGGCGCGCATCAGTTTGCAGGAGGCGATCAGCCGCCGCGACCAATTGGCCAAGCAGTTGCAGGCCACGCCTCAATATCTCGACGTCGACGCGGCGCCGCAGGTGGTCACCGGCCAGCAATCGCCGCTGCTCGCCCGCATCGACGAATTGCAGCGCGGCCTGGACGCCATGCTGCTGCGCTACACCGACCAACATCCCGACGTCGTCGCCACCCGCCAAGCGTTGCAACAGCTTGAGCGCCAAGCCCGCGACCTGGGGCTCAGCACCAGCGGCGGGGCGCGCTTCGCCCAATCGCGCGCCCGCATTCCCAACACGGTCTACGACCAGATCCGGTTGCGCCAGGTCGAGGCCGAATCCGACGTCGCCATGCTGACCAAGCGGGTCAGCCAGTCCGAGGAGGAGCAAAAGCGCCTGGAGGGTCTGGCCGCCTCGGCGCCGGGGATCGAGGCGCAGCTTTCCAACCTGGACCGCGACTATGGCGTGCTGAAGTCGAATTTCGAGGCGCTGCTGGCCCGGCGCGAGTCGGCGCGGATCAGCCAAGCGGTCGACACCACCACCGACGCCATCCAGTTCCGCATCGTCGAGCCGGCCAACGTGCCGGCCATCGCCACCGGGCCGAACCGGCCGCTGATGCTGTCGATGGTGCTGCTGTTCGCGCTGGGCGCCGGGGTCGGCGCGGCGATCCTGCTGGCCCGCACCGACGACACCATCGGCGCGCCGGAAAGCCTGGAGAGTTTCGGCCTGCCGGTGCATGGCGGCGTCAGTCTGATCGCCGATGTGGGCCTGCATGGCCAGCGCGTCGCCGAACGCGGGGCCTTGGTGGCCAGCGGCGTCCTGCTGATCGCCTCGTGGGCGCTTCTGATGATTTTCGCGCGTGATCTGGGGGCCGTCTCGGCTTTGGCGCAGGCGCAAATGCAACCGCTGACCAAGGTGGTCTCCCATGGGCGATGACAAGAAGCGGATCGACCTGGTGCAACGCTACGCCGAGAAGTTGCGGCGCGAGACGCCTCCGCCCCAGATCGATATCGACGCGCCGCCGCCACCGCCGCCGCCGCCCTTCACCGGCGCGCGCCGCCGCATCGAGATCGACCTGGGCGCCCTGGTGCGCGCCGGCTTCGTCCCGGAAACCGGGCGCCGCAGCGTGCTGGCCGAGGAGTTCCGGGTGCTCAAGCGGCCCTTGCTGATGCGCGCCAAGACGCTGCCCAACGGGAGATTGATCCTGGTGACCAGCGCGCGGCCGGGCGAGGGCAAGACCTTCACGGCGGTCAATCTGGGCCTGTCGATGGCCAGCGAGCGAGACACCGCGGTCTTGCTGATCGACGCCGATCCGCGCCGCCGCGGCCTGTCGCGTCGCCTGGGGATGACCGCCGAGAAGGGCTTGATCGACCTGTTGTGCGAGGACGGGCTGGCCCCGGAATCGCTGGTGCTCGATACCCAGGTGCCGGGTCTGTCGCTGCTGCCGCCGGGGCGCGATCATCCGCAGACCACCGAGCTTCTGGCCAGCCGGCGCATGGCCGAGGTGGCCGCCGCGCTGCTCGACGCCGATCCGCGCCGGGTGGTGTTGATCGACGCGCCGCCGGTGCTCGCCACCAGCGAGCCCTCGGCGCTGGCGCTGCACGCCGGCCAGACTCTGGTGGTGGTCGAGAAGGACCGCACCACCCGTCATGCCGTGCGGCGCACGCTGGCCCTGCTGGAGAACTGCCGGCACGTCTCGTTCGTGCTGAACAAGACGCTGTTCGGCATCGGTTCCGAGCGCTTCGCGGATTACGCCGGCTACATGGCGGACGAGACGAAATGAGGGTTCACCACGCCGCTCTTTCGGCGGGGCTGCTCGCCCTGTCGGCGCCGGCATGGGCGCAGCGCTTCGACACCGAGGACAATACCGCGCTGCCGGTCGAGGCGACGGTCGGGGTGCCCGGCCAATTCGCCCCGGCCAAGCCGGGCGAGTGGCTGGTCATCCCCTATGTCACGGTCACCGAGACCTATACCGACAACCGGGGGGGCGCCTCGCGCGACGCCCAGGCCGATCTGGTGACCCAGATCAATCCGGGAGTCTTTATCGACGGCAGCGGCCGCCGGGTGCGGGCGACGCTCGACGCCGACGTGGTCTACGACACCTATCTGTCGTCCAACCGCCTGGATGGCTATCGTTTCTCGGTCTACGGCATCGGCGAGGCCGAGGCGGTGCGCGACCTGATCTATTTCGACGGGCGGGTGTCGCTCAGCCAGCACAGCCTGCTGCGCTCGGGCCCCATCTCGATCATCGAGCGCACCTTGCCCGGCAATCAGAGCCAGATCTTCAACTACGCCCTGTCGCCCAATTTCCGCAAGGAGATCGGCGGCTGGGCCGAGTGGTCGGGGCGCTACGAGTTCTCGCAGGTCACCTTCACCGAACCCGATGTCGGCGGCGTGGCGGTGCAGCCTTCCGACGCCCATTCGCACCGCGTCGGCACCCGTCTGGGCAGCGGCGAGCGCTTCGACCGCCTGCATTGGTCGCTGACCGGCAACGCCAAGGTTCTGAACATCCAGAACGACGAGGACGCCGAGCGCCAATACGGAATCGGCGAGGTCGGCTACGACCTGTTCTCGTGGCTGCGGCCCGAGGTGTCGGGCGGCTACGAGAAGATCGACGAACCCGGCATCGACGAGGACCTGTTCAGCGGCCCGATCTGGTCGGCGGGCGCGCGGCTCTCGCCGGGGCGGCGGCTGGAGGGCCGGGTCCGGTACAACCACCGCTACGGCACCAAATTCTGGTCGGGCAACGGCGCGTTCGAGTTCTATGACGGGGTCAAGCTGACCGCCTCGGCCAATCATTCGGTGATCAACGCGCAAGAGGAAGTCGGGCTGATGCTCGAACGCCTGGGCCGCGATCCGACGGGCCACTGGATCGACACCGAGACCGGGCTGCTGCTCGATCCCACCGACCCGCTGCTCGATCTGGTCGACATGACCTATCTCCAGGATCGGGTGACGGTCGGCATCGTGATGCGGCGCAACCGGCATTGGGGCGAAATCTCGGGCTTCCACGTCGACCGCTTCTACCCGACCCTGCTGGCCTCGGCCGAGTATTGGGGCGGCAATCTGCGCTATGGCCGGCGGTTGCGCGGGCCGTTCGACGTGACCGGCTCGCTGGGGTTCTCGGACTCGGAAGGTTCGATCAGCCTGATCGATACCCGCATCTGGAAGCTGGGCGCGACGTTCGGCTACAGCCATTCCAGCCGCATCCGGGCCGAACTGTCGGTCAATCATCTCGAAACCGCCAACGACTTCAACACGGGCCATGAAGAGAACGCGCTGACGCTGCGCGTCCGAGTCGCCTTCTGACGCGAGAGGGGCCATGTACATCGATTTCTACAGATTTCAGGACCATCCCTTTCAACTCACGCCGGACCCCCGATTCTTCTTCGGTTCCAGCGTCCATCGGCGGGCCGAGGCGCATCTGCTTTACGGCTTGTCGCAGGGCGAGGGCTTCATCGTGGTGACCGGCGATGTCGGCGCGGGCAAGACCACGCTGGTCGGCCATTTGCTGTCGACCCTCGATCCCAAGCGTTACCGCGCGGCGCGCATCGTCAGCACCAATCTGGGCGCCGACGACATGCTGCGCATGGTGGCGGGCGCCTTCGCGGTGCCGCACGAGGGAGTCAGCAAGGCGGGGCTGCTCGAACGCATCGAGCAGGCCCTGGCCGCCAGCCTGAAGCAAGGTCTGCGTTCGGTGCTGCTGGTCGACGAGGCGCAGAACCTGTCGGTGCAGGCGCTCGAGGAATTGCGCATGCTGTCGAACTTCCAGGTCGGCCGCCAGGCGCCGCTGCAAAGCTTCCTGCTCGCCCAGCCGCAGTTCCGCCGCACCCTGGCCGGGCGCGATCTCGACCAGCTTCGCCAGCGGGTGATCGCCTCGTACCATTTGGGGCCGCTCGACCGCGAGGAGACGGCGGCCTATGTCCGCCACCGCCTGGGCCGGGTCGGGTGGAAGGACGATCCGCTGATCGACGACGAGGCGCTGGCCGCCGTGTTCCGCCACACCGGCGGCATGCCCCGGCGGATCAACACGCTGTGCAGCCGCGTGCTGCTTTACGGCGCGCTGGAGGAGTTGCGCCGCATCGGTCCCGAGATCATCGACCAGGTGGCCGACGACCTGGAGCGCGAGTTCGAGACGGTGCTCGACCGCTCGCCGGGGCCTGAGGCGACCGACGGGCTGTCGGGGCGGGTGGAAATCCTGGCCAAGCGCATCGAGTCGGCCGAACTGCGCCTGCGCCGCCATGACCGCGCCCTGCGCATGGCCGGCCGGACGGTGGTGCCGGGCGAATGACCACGCGCCTCGTCAACGCCCTGTCGATCGACGTCGAGGACTGGTTCCAGGTGCAGGCGCTGGCCGGCCGGGTGTCGCGCGACGACTGGGACCGCATGGAGCGCCGCGTCGAGCGCAACACCGAACGGATTCTCTCGATCCTCGACCGTCACGCCCTGCGCGCCACCTTCTTCACGCTGGGCTGGGTGGCGCAGCGCTCGCGGGCCATCATCCGCCGCATCGTCGCCGAGGGCCACGAGCTGGCTTGCCACGGCCTGGACCACACCCGCGTCGATTCCCAGACGCCCGAGCAATTCCGCGCCGATATCCGCCGGGCCAAGCGGCTGCTGGAAGACGCGGGCGGCGTCGCGGTCAGGGGCTATCGCGCCGCGACCTTCTCGGTCGGCCCGACCACGCCCTGGGCCTGGGAGGTGCTGGCCGACGAGGGGTTCGCCTACTCCTCCAGCGTCTGCCCGGTGCGCCACGACCTGTACGGAATGCCCGACGCGCCGCGCTTCGCCTATCGGCCGCTGGGCGAGCGGGGAGGGATCGAGGAAATCCCCGTCTCGACGATCCGCGTGCTGGGCCGCACCATCCCGTGCGGCGGCGGCGGCTGGTTCCGCATCCTGCCCTACGCCTTCACGCGGGCGGCGCTCGGCCGCATCAACCAGGGCGAGGGGCGGCCTTGCGTGTTCTATCTGCACCCCTGGGAACTCGACCCCGGCCAGCCGCGCCTTGACGGGCTGCCCTGGAAGGCGCGGTTCCGCCACTACGCCAATCTGGACCACACCGAGGCGCGCTTCGTCCGGCTGCTGGGCGACTTCGCCTGGGATCGCGTCGACCGGGTGTTCGGAGTGCCCGTGCCATGCGCCTGAACGACACGTTGCTGATCGGCGAGTTGGGGCCGGATCGCGAGGCCGAATGGGACCGCTTCGTGATGGCCTGCCCCGAGGCCACCTTCTTCCACCGGGCCGGCTGGCGGACGGTGATCGAGCGGGCCTTCGGCCACCCCGCCCATTTCCTTTACGCCGAGCGGAACGGGCGCATCGCCGGAGTGCTGCCGCTGGTCCGGCTGCGCGGGCGGCCCTTCGCCAACGGCCTGATCTCGCTGCCGTTCTGCGTCGGCGGCGGCATCGCGGCGGGCGAGGACGAGGGGGCGCGCCAAGCCCTCGACGCCCGCGCCGTGGCGCTGATGGGCGAGACCGGCGCCGACTGGCTGGAATACCGCGACCCCGCCCGCCCGATCGCCGGCCGGACGCGGCGCGAGGGTCTGTACGCCTCGTTCGCCCGCGCGATCGAGCGCGACGAGGCGGCCAATCTCAAGCAAATCCCGCGCAAGCAGCGCGCCGTGCTGCGCAAGGCGCTGGAGGCGGGCGATCTCGCCTGCTGCGACGATGCCGATCCCGACCATTTCCACGCCCTGTACGCCGAAAGCGTGCGCAACCTGGGAACCCCCGTCTTTTCAAAGCGCTACCTGGAAACCCTGATGCGGGTGTTCGGCCAAGACTGCGAGATCGCCACCGTCCGCAAGGCCGGCCGTCCGGTGGCCGGGGTGATGACCTTCTGGTTCCGCGACCGGGTGATGCCCTATTACGCCGGCGCCCGCCCCGAGGCGCGCGGCCTGGGCGCCCACGATCTCCTATACTGGCGCCTGATGCGCCGCGCCGTCGAGGACCGCGGCTGCGCGATCTTCGACTTCGGCCGCTCGAAGGTCGGCAGCGGCCCATGGTCGTTCAAACGCAACTGGGGCTTCGAGCCGCGCCCGGTGGCCCACGAATTCCGGCTGGCCGAGGGCATCGCCCCGCCCGACCTCAACCCCAACAACCCACGCTACCACGCCGTCATCGCCGCCTGGAAACGCCTGCCGCTGCCGGTGGCGAATTTGTTTGGGCCGATGCTGGCGAGGCGGATTGGGTAGGGGGCAAAATTACAACTTCGAAGCCTTCTCCTGGCGCGCGCATATTGATCGGTGTCTCTGACACCGTCGTCATTCTGTATCAACTTCTTCATAGCTGCGTTCGATGTCGCTACGGATTACCAGACCAAGGCGACTGACGAATTCTTGCTCAAGGCGGCTCAGCTCACTCTCGCGCGCCGTGATAAAAAGGTGAGGTTGATTGTCTCTCATGGCATCAACTGCCGGCGGCGTCACACAGACACTCTGCAAAATTTCAGTGTGACCATTTTCAGCAAGCTCAAGCAAAGCCTTCTTTACCGTTTTTCTGTTTCCTGGCCGGAGAGCTATGATGCGATTGGCTGGGCTTGATGCCGAATCAGTATTCCATATCCGATCAAATACGTATGGAAGGTTGCGGAACGCTTCGTTGTTGAAGATCGTAGCTCCGTCGACTGGGTTTCCAAGCAGGTCTCCAGCAATGTGTCGAGGTTTTGCAACCAGCAGCTGGATAAGTAGGTTGGCCCGAATCCGTGCGGAGCGCAGATCAAATGTCCTTGGAAACTGCCGAATTGGCTGTGCTTTGATGTGTTCCTCGACACCGTTCTCAATGTCGGATGCCAAATTGGCCATCGCTATGAGGCCATTATTGATATCGGTGGTATTTGCACCCGCAAACCAGCCGTTCAGAGATGTCGCCCAGAACCACTTCGTTAAAAGCAAGTGCTGGGCAGCATTCGGGCTCTTACATTTACCAAAAAAATGGCCCAGCAACAAAAGCTGATTTGTATAGGGCAAGAGGCGATCTGTAATTACCCCAACGTTTATAAGAAAACGTGAAGCGCTTTCAAGTGCATTTGCTGCATCGTCTGAAGCACGCTCCAGAGTTTTTATTTTATCTGGATGTCTGATGCTACTGACCAAATCTGCTCGTTGAAAGTCGATCCCAGCAGCTGCGCCGATCGACAGGAATATCGTCTTTCTGTTAGTGTTTCCAAAGCCAAGTGTGGTTAGCTTCTCGCCGATTCCATCAATCGTATCTGCAAGATTAAAATTTGGTCCCCCGCTACGGTACGTCAAAGCGGACGCCATCTGATCTCGCGTTAAGTCAACGCCGCGAGAGTTCAGGCGCGAGAATACCTCTACGGCTTGGTCTAGAGAACCTCGTCTCATTACGGTAACAGGAATTCTGTAATCACGAAAGGCTCGAGCCAGCATATCTGCCCTATTCAACCATTCGTCATTTTCTATTCGACGCGCCTCCTTAAGAAAATCAGAGGTACTAAGCAAGCTACGCACCGGAAAATACTTTGAATCAACTTCGTCGTTGCCAGGAAGGAAGTGCTTAAATGGCTCACTATCTAGAGAGCTATCAAGATCGTAATAAACCCACCACTTCCAGTCAGCATGCCCGCGGGGGTAATTCGCAGGAAGCATGAGGACTGACAGCAGTGTCGCCAAGCGTTGGTGTCCGTCTAGCAGATAACGACGGGAGCTCGTAGCGCTCTCACTGACCTTGATTGCACCTATTTTGTCTGTTCGCTCAATATTCTCCTCCGTTTCCCAAAGGAAGAACGACCCAATCGGGTATCCTTTGAGCACGCTTTCCAACAGCTTTCTGATATCAGTTGGCTTCCAGACATACGGGCGCTGAAACCGGGGAACAACGATGCGGCCTTTAAGTGCATCTTCCAGCAATTCGTCGAATGAAACAATCTCCGGCTTTGCAAGGGGAGCGGCCCCGTTCGCGACTTCCATCACGGTTCCTCACAAGTGTTTGCGAATCATAGAAATTATGTGACGTACTTCTTCCTTGCCCTCAGAGCCAATGTTATTGAGTCTCTCTTCTGTAAGACTGTCAATCGATGTCAAAAAATCTTCTCCAATATGATCGCCAAATCCACGCTGCAATTTTGCCCAGCTTTTTGACTTGATGTCACTATAGAGGCTGCTAGCTTCACGGCAAAGCTCTTCTTTGCGGATCTTTCTTCCGTCAGACGTTGAGAATCCACGCTTCATGTGGAAATGGCTTCTTTGTTCCGAGTTCATCCTTCTGAATATATCAAATAACTCCATATCTCTCGGAGCCAGCAGGTCAAAAGGAAGATAATTTTCGATGGAACGTTTGATCAAAACGTGTGTGTCTGCACAATGTTCCTGACATACTTTTGCGTATTTGCGGTTTTTTGTTTCATCCGCAGGATATTGCGCATCGCTGTCAATCATCAACACCGTTCTCAAGCCAAGATGGGGATTTATCCGTCCCGAAACTGGCCCAATCCCGAAGGAGAGAGCTTGCACCCGCTTAAGAATCTGGTCACAGCCTCCGGCATGGTGGAAACGCCAGCGACCAGCATTGTAAGCTTCCACGATGTCGCGCGCACCAAACGCATTTGCCATCGCCAGAATAAAAGCGCCATCGCCGTGCTCGTTTTCGACCACCACGTTTAATGGTGTACTGAGAACGCGCAAAGATGGAAGTGGCGGGATGTACATTTCCTTTTTTGCGAGATTGACATCGCCAGTCGGGCGGGCGGACGGATCGAGGACTATTACTGACGATGTGTCGACTGATCCGGTGGCTGGAGTCTGCATGGCGGTACGTATCAGGGTTCGCAGGGCTGCGCCACTCTCTCGGCTGGAAGATTCCGTAACCCAGGGACTATCAAGTAGGTCCTCGGGCTGGTCGGGATCGAGGACGTGAATTCCTTCTTCGACGAATAGCATAGCCACGTCAAGAATCGGGGCAACCTTTCGGTCAGAAACTACGGCGGGTGTCAAGCGAATGCGCATTATCGGCGCTCCCGAATGGCTTTCCGGATTTCCAGAACATCCTGATACGTTTCCTCAAATACACCTTTTGGCCAAGTTGCTGGTGTGCCTTCGCTGCTAAATTCGATAGATTTTACGTATGGAGAATTGTTTTCCCGCGGATCATTGTGATCGACAGAATGCAGGATTACGTCCTGATATGGGAATTCTCCTGCCGCAATGCGGCGTCGCAACCTCATTATGAATGCTTCAGAATGAGTTTCAACAAGGCAGGGAGTGCCACTGCGTGCCAGTTCCAAAAAGAGATCGCAGACATTTCCATGTGCGGCCGGATGAAGATGCAGTTCAGGCTGCTCCATCGTTACAAGTGAAGTGCTAAGTCGTTGGGCCGCCACGCCGAAACGGAGGGCAACCAGTGGAAGAATTTGAGCGAGCCCTGTTCCAGTGTCCAGCAAGCCAACTTCAGCAAGCTCACGCATAGCGTCTTGCACCACCAATGCGTATCCGGTGCCATCTCGACGCGCCTCGATCCGTTGCCCCCCCATGTGCGTTTCGAACCAGGTTCCGATCTCGCCCGCGATAAATGCGCCTCTGCGGAACTGGTCATCGGCCATGAACGCTCCGGCCCGCTCCCCTCGCGGACCAAGGCTGCGCAAGGTTTGTGGTGCCATTGGATAGCTTCGGCGTGGGAGATCGCGGAAAGGGCCAAGATAAGTAGGCTTCGATAATACAGACTGAAAAAGTGCTAGCCCCTGTAAAGCCATGTTGATATTTGTTTTTCCGAACGTCTGATCTATGTTTCGAGGGTAGATGCCGACAAAATTAACAGACCCAACATTATTATTATCGTCGATGTATATTGGGGCTGGCGTCCATATAGTATCCAGACTAGATTTCAAGCGTATAACTGATCCGTTATTATACATGTATTCAAATTCGGTAACTGCGAGTTCCTCGCGTTCGCGGAAATGTTGCAGTCGTGCTTTGAATGATGCGATGTTTCCTGCGTCATCTTCCGCCTCGATACCAAGTATCAGGTGCCCGTGGGGCGTTCTTCCGTGAATCAAGTCGTTGTAGCTGCCGCCGAAATCCATTTCGTCGAACTGCAGGTCCAGCGGTGACTCGGCTTCGTCAGAGACTGCGCGCGCAAGGAGTGACGGCAATCTAGCCAACATGCTCTTTCCTGAACTATTTTTTCCAATGAGAATTGTCATTGGTCGAATTTCAAGTCTTAACGGAGCCATAAACGGCCGATAGCGCTCTAGGTTAATCGCAATCAACTTCATAACGTCATCCCTCTGCTTCGCGGTGGATTGCCCTTCCGGATACCAACCCATCGGCCTGTTAATAATATCTTAGCGTGTCATACGCATTTCGTCACCGATTAAGTCGGCATGCCAATGGGGCGTGCAAAATCATACGGAGATCATGATATGGCAGGAGCACGGTCTGGGGGTGTCGACGAGGCCTTCCGATGGAGGTGATTAAAGATCGACTTGGACTCACATCTCCAACTCGCACCACACCGGCGTGTGATCCGACGCCTTCTCCTTGCCCCGCGGGGCGCGGTCGATTCCCGCGGCCAGCAGGCGGTCGGCGGCTTCGGGGGAGAGCAGCAGGTGGTCGATGCGCAGGCCCA
>JADFZP010000031.1 GCA_015232485.1 Alphaproteobacteria bacterium | reverse complement strand
CGACAGGAAGTCGCGCACATAGCGGCCCACGCCGTCCTCCAGCGCGGTGAAGGGCTTGGCGTAGCCGGCTTGGCGCAGGCGCTCCATGCGGGCCTGGGTGAAATATTGATATTTGGCGCGGATCGCCTCGGGGGTGTCGACCCATTCGATCTCGGGCGCGCGGCCCATCGCGGCGAACACCGCGTTGGCGAGGTCGAGGAACGAGCGCGCCTCTCCGGTGCCCAGATTGAACAGGCCCGAGACCTCGGGATTGTCGAGCAGCCACAGCATCACGTCGACGCAGTCTTCGACCCACACGAAATCGCGGAGCTGGCCGCCATCGGCGTAGTCGGGATGGTGCGAGCGGAACAGCCGGGCGGGCTGGCCGGCGGTCAGGCGGGGGTGGGTTTGCGCCACCACGCTTTTCATCGCGCCCTTGTGGTGCTCGTTGGGGCCGTAGACGTTGAAGAACTTCAGGCCCGCCCATTGCGGCGGGGTCTCGGCGCCATCGGCCAGGATGCGCGCCACCTTGCGGTCGAACAGATGCTTCGACCAGCCATAGGGGTTGAGCGGGCGCAGGCGGGCCAGGGCCTCGGGCGTCGACTCGTCGTCGAAGCCTTGCGCGCCGTCGCCATAGGTCGCCGCCGACGAGGCGTAGATCAGCCGCACGCCATGGCGCGCGCACCAGTTCCACAGTCCCAGGCTGAGCCGGAAATTGGTGTCGGCGATCAGATCGGCGTCGGTCTCGGTGGTCGACGAGATGGCGCCCATGTGGATCACCGCCCGCAACCGGCTGCGTCGCGCCTCGAGGAAGTCGAACAGCCGCTCGGGGTGGACCAGATCGGCCAGCTCGCGCTTGGCGACGTTGCGCCACTTGTCGCCCGAGCGCAGCCGGTCGCAGACCACCACGCGCTCGCCGCGCGCTTCGAGAGCCGCCGCAACGTTCGAGCCGATGAAGCCGGCCCCGCCGGTGACCACGATCATTCGCCCGCCCTCATGTCCTTGGGATTGGGACCTTATAGGACCCGGACGGGAGAGCCGCAAGCGTGGCGCGCGCCAGCCGGTTGTTTGACCAGAAAAAGTACTGTACGATACCACCAAAGAAAGTGTCGGTGGGAGGAACTCGGAATGCCCGACGGAACGACGCAGCCGGCGGCCCCGGTCATCACCCCGTCTCGGCCTCAATCCCAGGACGACCCGCCGCTTGACGCGCAGGCGGAGACGCTGCTCGCCTTCGCCGCCGAGCACGGCCTGCTGAACGGCGCCACCGCCAAGGAATCGGACGAGCTGAAGGCCGAGTTGGTCGACCCGCTGGTCGCCGCGATCGATGCCTACAGGCGCGACGCCCAAGGCAAGGGCACGGCGGAAACAGCCGAACTGCTGTACCGCTACGGCCGCCTGATCGGCCTCACCAAAGGCGTAACCGGGCGCTCGGTGATCGACAGCGGCCGCGCCAAGCCGGCCTTTCGCTGGATGGGGATCGCCACCATCGTCGTGCTGCTGTCGGTGATGGCGATGAAGCTGTTCCACTCCGCCGAACCGACCTTCTGCACGGCCTCGTGGCTGGACTGGTGCCGTTTCAACGCGGGGCTGGCCTGGGGCGCTTTGGGTTCGGCGATCTTCCTGATGAAGACGCTGAGCGACCGGATCGGCGCTTTTCAGTTCGACGCGCGGTTGGTGCAGGGGACCTGGACCCGCATCCTGTTCGGGGCGATCCTGGGTGCGGTGGTGCCGTCCCTGTTCGACCTGGGAGCAACGGGTGGCGAGATCCACGTGGCGGCCACGGCCTTCTTGTGCGGCCTGGGCGCCAAGCTGGTGTACGGCGCGATCGAGGGACTGGTCGCGACGTTGGTCGACCGTTTCGGCCTGGGCGGTCCGCGCGCCCCCGCCGGACCCCCTCCGCCGCCCCAATGCCTTCTTGCCCCCCGGCCTCGCCACCTGCTAGGACTGTGGGGTGCGTGTGTTTGGCAGGTGACCGATGCAGACCGAGAACCGTTTTTTTGACGATTTGGCCCGCGTGGCCGGCGGCGCGTTCAGCACCATGACGGGCCTCAAGGCCGAGATGGAGGCGATGTTCCGCCAGCAGCTCGAGCGTATGATGGGCGACATGAGCATGGTCAGCCGCGACGAGTTCGACGCGGTGCGCGAGATGGCCGCCAAGGCGCGCGCCGAGCAGGAGGCGCTGGCCGTCCGCGTGGCCGAACTCGAGGCGAAGCTTGCGGCGGCCGCCCCGGCGAGCCGGCGGAAAAGCGAGAAGGAATAGCGTCCCCCTCGCGCGTATTCGCCCATCCGGCACGGTACCGGCTTTTCGGGGTCGAGAATCCCGGCCGGCGCATTAACTCCTTGCGCCCCGGGGAGTCTCCCGGCTAGGCTACCCCTTGTGCGGCGCCAGCGCTCTCATACCACTTTTGGGGGTTTTCTGTCGGCGGTTTGTCATAGGAGGCACAGGGCATGACCCATACGGCCCTGCACGAAGAGGAGTTGGCGGGCAATCCGCTCGACGTCGTCGAGCAGTTCGTCACCGCGAACGATTGGCCGTTCGACCGTCGCAACGACGAGGAACTCGCCGTCGAGATTCCCGGCCGGTGGTGCGACTACAGCCTCTATTTCGCGTGGCGTGAAGACCTCGGCGCGATGCATTTCACCTGCGCGTTCGACGTCAAGGTGCCCACCAACAAGCGCCCCTCCATTCACGAGCTTCTTGCGCTGATCAACGAAAAGCTGTGGCTCGGGCATTTCGGCCTGTGGCACGACGAGGGCGTGCCGATGTTCCGTCACGCCGTGCTGTTGCGTGGCATTGGCGGCACCAGCGTCGAGCAGATCGAAGATCTGGTCGACATCGCCATCACCGAATGCGAGCGGTTCTACCCGGCCTTCCAGTTCGTCATCTGGGGCGGCAAGTCGGCCACCGACGCGATCGCCGCCTCGCTGCTCGACACCGTGGGCGAAGCGTGACCCGCGTTCTGCTGGCCGGCTGCGGCAAGATGGGCGGGGCCATGCTGGACGGCTGGCTCGACCGCGGTCTGGCGCCGGCCGACGTTTGCGTCATCGAACCGTCCGAGGCGGGCCGCGCCGCGCTGAACGGTCGGGTGGCCGCCGTGGTGGCCTCGGCCGAGGACGTGCCGGCCGCCTTCATTCCGAACGTGGTGGTGCTGGCGGTCAAGCCGCAGGTCATGGAACAGGCGCTGCCGCCGCTGGCGCGCCACCGGGACGCGGTGTTCCTGTCGATCGCCGCCGGCAAGACCATCGGCTGGTTCGAGGCCCGCCTGGGGGCGGGGCGCGCCATCGTGCGCAGCATGCCCAACACGCCGGCCGCCGTGCGCCGCGGCATCACCGTCGCGGTCGCCAATCCCCATGTCGGCGCCGCCGGGCGCGATTCCTGCGCCGCGCTGCTCGAGGCGGTGGGCGAGGTCGCCTGGGTCGAGGACGAGGCGCTGATGGATGCCGTCACGGCGGTCTCGGGCAGTGGCCCGGCCTATGTCTTCCTGTTGGCCGAATGCTTGGCGGCGGCGGGCGCCAAAGCCGGCCTGCCGGCCGATCTGGCGATGCGCCTGGCCCGCGCCACGGTCTGCGGGTCCGGCGAGTTGATGCGCCGCTCGTCTGAGCCGGCCGAAACCCTGCGCCGCAACGTCACCAGCCCCGGCGGCACCACCGCGGCCGCCTTGGCCGTCCTGATGTCGGACACCGGCTTGGCCCCCCTGCTCGACGAAGCCATCGCCGCCGCCACCCGCCGCTCGAAGGAACTGGCGGGCTGACACGCGCGACTTGATTCAGAACAGCCGGCCGCCATTGGGGACCGGCCGCTCGGGCGCGACCAGCACGACCTCGCCGTCCGAGTCGGGGAAGCCCAGCACCAGCGCCTCGGACAGGAATTTGCCGATCTGTTTGGGCGGGAAGTTGACCACCGCCGCGACCTGTCGCCCGATGAGGGACTCCGGCGCGTAGTGGCGCGTGATCTGCGCCGAGGTTCTCTTGCGGCCGATCTCGGGGCCGAAATCGACGATCAGCCGCAGGGCGGGCTTGCGGGCTTCGGGGAAGGGTTCGGCGGCGACGATGGTGCCGACGCGCACATCCACCTTCAGGAAGTCGTCATACGAGATCATGTTACCGTTCCGATGGCCTGGGCGCCCGCCCCGGAAGGGCGGGCGTGGTCTCGGCCGAAGGACTTACTTCTTGCCGCTGAGCATCATGTCGCGGGTCTCGTCGAGAATCTGCGAGAAGCGCTTGTTCAGCAGGTCGAAGGCGTCGCTGTTCGAGCGGGCGACGATCTCGGACAGCTCGCGCATGTTGCCCAGGGTCCGCTCGAAGGTTTCCTTGGTCAGTTCCGCCTGGCGGGCGACCTTGTGCTCGGGCGCGCCGGGCTCGGCCAGGTCGCGGGTGGCGGTGCTCACTTCCTCGACGGTTTGGCGCAGGATTTCCATCTGCCGCTTCATCACGGCCGCCAGACCTTCCATGGCCATCGCGTTCGCGGCGTTCAGCGCCTCGATGTTGCGGCGCTGGCTGCTCAGGATGGCGTCCATGTCCAGGCCCGGCACCTTCATTTCCGCCATGAACTTGGTGATGTCGAAATCGAAAAAGCTCTCAGGCATCTTGGCCATTTTGTTCCCCCGAAAGGCTATGTTGCATTGCAGCATGATACTCCAATCGGCGGGCTCGCGTCAATGCCCGCGGTTGCATACTGAATACTTAGCCGGGCGCCGCGCCCTGGCCGGCCGGAGGAGCGTGCGGGGTGGCCTCGGGCCGGTGGTCGCGCTCGTCGCGCCGCGAGCCGCGCCACAGGATCGAGGACAGCGTTTCGGCGCGGCGCAGTTGCTTGTCCAACTCGGCCATGGTGCGGGCCATGTCGGCGGTGTCGTCGCGCAGCCAAGTGCGCAGCACGGCGAGGTGGATGCCGGCCAGGCCCTCGACGCGCAGCAGGCCCGAGGCGCCCGAGGTCGAAATGCCGGCGGTCTCCAGCATCAGGGCCAGGGTGCGCGGCCACGCGGTGGCGCGCGAGTAAAGCAGGCGCAGATCGCCCGGCCCGTCGCGCAGCAGGCGGCGCACCGCCTCGCGACGGGGCTGAAGCGCGTCGAAGCGGCGCATCATGACCTCGAACAGGCGGTCGCGCGGGCTTTCGTCGAGGTCGGGCGGCCCGCCCTCGGTCATTCGGCGGTCAAGGCGCCGCAGCCATTCGTCAAGCACCGCCTCCTTCGAGGGAAATCGCTCCCACACTTCCGAGACGGGCAGTTTGGCGCGGGCCGCGATGTCGCCCAGGGCCAGTCGCCCCCAGCCCTTCTCGGCGATCAGGTCAAGCGTCGCCTCGACGATCGTATCGGGAATGTCGGCCTTCCTCACCATGGCTTTGGCCCTCCTTCGGGTTGCTACCGGAGTATTTGGGGTGTGGCGCCGTCAAGGCCAAGCGGCCTCGGGCGGCAGGCTCATCAGGATGGCCTCGATGTTGCCGCCGGTCTTCAGGCCGAACAGCGTGCCGCGGTCGTGCAGAAGGTTGAACTCGACATAGCGGCCGCGCTTGACCAGCAGGGCGCGGCGCTGCTCGTCGGTCCAGGGCAGGCCCATGCGCCGCCGCACCAGGGCGGGGAAGATCGTCAGGAAGGCCTCGCCGACCGCCCGGGTGAAGGCGAAATCGGCCTCGAAGTCGCCCGAGTCGAGATCGTCGAAAAAGATGCCGCCGACCCCGCGCGACTCGCCCCGGTGGGGCAGGTGGAAATAGCGGTCGCACCACTCGGACAGCGCCTTGTGGTCGCGGCCATGGGCGTCGCAGGCGGCGCCCAGCGCGGCGTGGAAGTCGCGGGTGTCCTCGTCGAACGGGAAGCACGGGGTCAGATCGGCGCCGCCGCCGAACCAGCCCCGCGTGGTGACGATGCGCCGCGTGTTCATGTGCGAAGCCGGCACCATCGGCGAGCGCATGTGCGCCACGGTCGAGATCCCGGCGGCCCAGAAGCGCGGGTCGCGGTCGGCGCCCGGAACGAGGGCGCGCAGTTCGGGCGCGAATTCCCCATGCACGACCGAGACGTTGACGCCGACCTTCTCGAACACCCGGCCGCGCATCAGCGCCATTTCACCGCCGCCGCCGCCCGACCGCTCCCAGCCTTGGCGTTCGAAACGGGCCGGCGGGGCGTCGCCCGCCGCTTCGGCCTCGATCGTCTCGAAGGCCCCGCACAACCGGTCGCGGAGTTGCGCGAACCAGGTTGCGACTCGCTCGTTATGACACGTCGTCATGACATAACCCTTCAGGCCATGTGCCCGTCTGGCGCAAGGCCTCGCCCAGCACCATCGCCGCGGCCAACGCCACGTTGATTGAGCGCATGCCAGGGCGCATCGGTACGCGCAGCCGCGCGTCGGCGGCGGCATGAATCGCATCGGGCGCGCCCGCGCTCTCACGACCGACCAGGATCGTGTCCTCCGCCGCGAAGGCGAAGTGCATATATTGCGTGGTGGACTGGGTGGTCAGCAACACCAGACGCGAGCGGGGCGCGGCGGCGAAGGCGTCCCACGAGCGGTGGCGGGTGACGCGGGCCATGTCGGCGTAATCGAGGCCGGCCCTGCGCAAACGGCGATCGTCGAGCAGAAAGCCGAACGGTTCGATCAGGTCGACGCCGACACCCAGGCAAGCCGCCAGCCGCAGCATGGTGCCGGTGTTTTGTGGTATGTCGGGCTGGTAGAGGGCGAGCCTCATGATGCGCCGCGGTATATGTCGGGTTGTTAATGTTTTACTAATATCCCGCCTTTTCAAGGGGGGCGATTTGGATTATACCGCCTCGGTGTCTGATATCCAGGCCCAGGCGTTGGCACGACTTCGGTACGGCTTTTGCATGCTGGGCACGGCTTTCGCCGGGGCGGCCCAGCTTCCCCGAGGAATGGTTCACGAACCCGACGACTTTCGGAAGCCCCGTCTTCCGCGGGCCAACATAGAGGGTAGTAGGAATGGCTGAAGCAGCAACTCATGCCGCCGGTCAGGGAGAGACTCGAAGGGATTTCCTGCTGTACGCCACGACGGCCGTCGGCACCGTGGGCACCGCCCTGGCGCTGTGGCCCTTCGTGCACAGCATGAATCCCGCCGCCGATGTTCTCGCCTTGTCTTCGACCGAGGTTGACCTCGCTCCCATCGCGGAGGGGCAAAGCGTCACGGTGACGTGGCGCGGCAAGCCGGTATTCATCCGGCACCGCACCAAGGAGGAGATCGAAAAGGCGCGCTCCGTTCAAGACAGCGCGCTGCCCGATCCGCAGAAGGACGAGGATCGCGTCAAAAAGCCGGAATGGCTGGTGATGATCGGCGTCTGCACTCATCTCGGCTGCGTCCCGTTGGGACAGAAGGCGAGCGATCCAAAGGGCGAGTTCGAAGGCTGGTTCTGCCCCTGCCACGGTTCGCACTACGACACGTCGGGCCGCATCAGGAAGGGCCCGGCGCCGACAAATCTGCCGGTGCCGGAATACGCCTTCCTCACCGACACCACCATCAAGATCGGCTAGGAGCGGAACGATGAGTGGCGAATTCAACAACAAGACCATCAAATGGGTCGACGACCGCCTGCCGATCTTCACGATGTTGAAGCACAGCGCGGTCGACTACCCGACCCCGAAAAATCTAAGCTATTGGTGGAACTTCGGCTCGCTGGCGGGTTTCGTTCTGGTCATCATGATCCTGAGCGGCATCTTCCTGGCCATGAACTACACCGCCAACACCTCGATGGCGTTCGAGTCCGTCGAGCGCATCATGCGAGACGTGAACTATGGTTGGCTGCTGCGTTACCTGCACGCCAATGGCGGCTCGATGTTCTTCATCGTGGTCTACATCCATATGTTCCGCGGCATGTATTACGGCTCGTACAAGGGGCCGCGCGAATTGCTGTGGTGGCTGGGCCTCTTGATCATGGTGGCCATGATGGCGACCGCCTTCATGGGCTATGTGCTTCCCTGGGGCCAGATGAGCTTCTGGGGCGCCACGGTGATCACCAACCTGTTCTCGGCGATCCCGTTGGTCGGCGATTACATCGTCACTTGGCTGTGGGGCGGCTTCTCGGTCGACAATCCGACCCTCAACCGCTTCTTCGCCCTGCACTATCTGCTGCCCTTCGTGCTGTTCGCCCTGGTGTTTTTGCACCTCGTCGCGCTGCACGCGGTCAAGTCGAACAACCCGCTGGGCATCGACCCCAAGGGCCCGCAGGACACCATCCCGTTCCATCCGTACTTCACGATCAAGGATCTGTACGGCATGGGCGTGTTCATGATGGTCTATCTGGCCTTCGTGTTCTGGGCGCCCGACTTCTTCGGCGAGCCCGACAACTACATCCCCGCCAACCCGATGGTCACGCCGGCCCATATCGTGCCCGAATGGTACTTCCTGCCGTTCTACGCGATCCTGCGCGCGGTGCCCGACAAGCTGGGCGGCGTCATCATGATGTTCGGTTCGATCATCGTGTTGTTCTTCCTGCCCTGGCTTGACACCTCGAAGGTGAAGTCGGGTCGGTTCCGCCCGCTGTACAAGCAGTTCTTCTGGCTGTTCGTGATCGACTGCCTGGTGCTGGGCTACATCGGCGCCAAGCCGGCGGAAGGGGCCTACGTGCTGATCGGTCAGATCGCCACGGCCTATTACTTCTTCCACTTCCTGGTCCTTCTGCCCCTGATCGGCAAGATCGAGAAGACCAAGCCGCTGCCGCACAGCATCTCGGCCCCGGTCCTCAAGGGCGGCGGGATCCCGGCGGGCGCCACCGCTAAGCCGATGGAGAAGGCGTAATGCGTAAGGTCATCATCAGCGCGTTGACGGCCGTCGGACTGACGGCGGCCGCCACGGGCGCCCTGGCTTCGGGTGGTCCGGCGATCGAGAAGCAGAGCTGGAGCTGGCAGGGTGTGTTCGGCACCTATGACCGCGGCGCCCTGCAGCGCGGCTGGCAGATCTACAGCACGATCTGCGCGTCCTGCCATTCCATGGACCTGCTTTACTATCGCAACCTCATGGAGATCGGCTTCACCGAGGAACAGGTGAAGACGATCGCCGCGGGTTACGAGGTGACGGACGGCCCCAACGACAATGGCGAGATGTTCACTCGCCCGGCCCGGTTGTCCGATCCCCTCAAGGCGCCCTTCGCCAACGAGCAGGCGGCCCGCGCCGCCAACAACGGCGCCTACCCGCCGGATCTCTCCCTGATCGCCAAGGCGCGTCCGGGCGGACCCGATTATGCCTACGCCCTGCTCACCGGCTACAAGGAGACGCCGCCCGCCGGCTTCGCCTTGATGGAGGGCATGTATTACAACGAAGCCTTCCCCGGTCATCAGATCGCCATGCCCGCGCAGCTTTACGAGGGCTCGGTGACCTACGCCGACGGCACGCCCGCCACCATCGAGCAGATGGGCAAGGACATCGTTTCCTTCCTCAACTTCGCCGCGCAGCCCGAACTCGAGGCTCGCAAGGCGTTGGGCGTGAAGGTCATGCTGTTCCTGCTGGTGCTGACCGGCATGATGTACGCGTTGAAGCGCAAGATCTGGGCCGACGTTCACTAAGCCGGCTCGCGTTCTGAAGGGGCCGCCGCCGGTGATGCCGGCGGCGGCCCTTTTTTCTTTGACTTGCACGCTCGGGTGGGACCGGATACTAACCGGCGATCTGGTTAGGGAGGGTTGAGGAATGGCGGTTCTCGGCATCATCGGCGGCAGCGGCATCTACGACATCGACGGCATGGCGAACACCCGCTGGGTCAAGGTCGACAGCCCGTTCGGCGATCCGTCCGACGAATTGCTGTTCGGCGAGTTGGACGGCCTGGAACTGGTCTTCCTGCCGCGCCACGGCCGCGGCCACCGCATCCCGCCCTCGGACCTCAACTACCGCGCCAATATCGACGCGTTGAAGCGGGCCGGCGTCACCGAGATCCTGTCGATGAGCGCGGTGGGCTCGCTGAAGGCCGAATTGCCGCCCGGCACCTTCGTGGTGGTGGATCAGTTCATCGACCGCACCTTCTCCCGCGTCAAAAGCTTCTTCGGCAAGGGCCTCGTCGCCCATGTCGGGATGGGCCATCCGGTCTGCGGCCGGCTGGGCGACGCGGTGGTGTCGGCCGCCGCCGACGCCGGTATCGACGTGGTGCGCGGCGGCACCTATCTGGTGATGGAGGGGCCGCAATTCTCGACCCTGGCCGAGTCCGAGCTGTACCGCTCGTGGGGTTGCTCGGTGATCGGCATGACCAACATGCCCGAGGCCAAATTGGCCCGCGAGGCCGAGATGTGCTACGCCACCGTTGCCATGGTCACCGATTTCGACTGCTGGCATCCCGACCACGACCACGTCACCGTCGACGCGATCGTCAAGGTTTTGCTGGGCAACGCCGACAAGGCCCGCTCGCTGGTCAAGGCGATGGCGCCGTTGCTGCGCGGTTGCGAGGACCTGTGCGACGAGGGCTGCCAGACGGCGCTCGACAACGCCATCATCACCCATCCCAGCGCCCGCGATCCCGAACTGGTCGCCAAGCTGTCCGCCGTGGCGGGTCGGGTGCTGAAGGGATAAGGACGGGATGATCACGCGCCTCGTCGTCCAGAACTACCGCAGCATCGAGTCGCTCGATCTCGAACTGGGCGACGTGACGCTGTTCGTCGGGCGGAACGGAAGCGGCAAAAGCAACATCATCGACGCCCTGCGTTTCGTCCGCGACATCATGCGGCATGGTCTCGACAAGGCGGTAACCGACCGGCACGGAATGAAAAGCATCCGGCGCTGGTCGCGGAGTCATCGACACGACGTCACGATCCGGGTCGAGGTTGGGGGGCTTCTCGAAAGCTCTCCTGACTTTAAGGTTGAAGTCATAGGCGGACATTTTTCTCTTACGCTTTCGTCGTCTGGAGAGAAGTACTTTATTCGTAATGAGTCAGCCTCTCTGGTGTTCATAACGCCAGACGGAACGGAGGAGGAGGCGTCTTTCGAAAGAGATAAGGCAGGCAACGTTAGAGTGACTGAAAATAATTTGAAGAGAGCGGCTAGGATTGACGCGGAAGAATTGTTTATTCGCTCTCGTGAGAGATATTTTTTTGAGATTATTAGGGGATACATCGCGAATATCGGAACTTATGTCATATTTCCCAATACCCTGCGGCAGGCGCAGAAGCAGAGCAATGAGCCGCACTTGGCGTCGCACGGCGAAAATCTCGTGTCGATACTCCGGCGCATGAAGACAAAGAAGCAAGATGAAGCTTTGCTCGAAATAAACGATGCCATGAGAAAGGTGATCCCAGAGCTCGAAGGCGTGACAGCCCACAGTCTTGGCGGATTCCTGGTGCCACAATTCAAGATGAAGACGGCCGATGGCGGAACCTTCCCGTTCAACGTCGATCAGATGTCCGATGGCACGCTGCGGGTGCTGGGCTTGCTGGTGGCGCTCTATCAGCAGCCGGCGCCCGCGACCATCGCCCTGGAGGAGCCCGAGCAGACCGTACATCCCGGCGTCCTGCGTGTCCTTGCCGAGGCCATCGAGGAAGTCAGCGACACGCGGCAGATTCTGGTCACGACGCACAGTCCCGATCTGCTCGACCGCTTCGACCCCGCCCAAATGTCCAAGCGGGTGATCGCCGTCGAGATGGAGAACGGCGTGACGACCGCCAAGCCGCTGAACGCCGCGCAGATCGAGGCGGTGCGCAGCAACCTCTTCACGCTGGGCCAACTCATGTCGATCGAGGGGTTGCACGGCTGATGGCGCGCAACCCCGTCCTGATTCTCGAAGGCGACGGCGATGCGGCGGCGGTGGCCGAACTGGTCCGCACGGTCGCTGGGCGGCTTGAACGCTGGGACGTCGCGGTGCGGCCGCATCCGATCACGGGCTGCACCGTGCCCAAGCTCGACCAGCCAGGCCAACTTGAAAGATTCGTCACACACGCCTTGAATCGCGACGGGGATTCCGTTCTGATCCTGCTCGACTTGGATGATGGGTGCGCGCGGGATGTCGCCCTGCGCTGGGGAAGGCGTCTGGCGGCCATGAGGCCGCGCAAGAAAGTGGGGCTGGGGCTGTTCGTGCGTGAATTCGAAGGCTGGTTCATCGGATGCTTCGACCGCATCGTCGCGGCCTACCCGGACTATGGCTGGAGCCGTGACGGCTGGGACGAGACGTTCGATTTCGAGGCCAAGCGCGGCGCCAAGGAATGGCTTTCGCGCCAGATGAAGTCGGGCAAGAGCTACAAGGAGACCCGCGATCAGGTCCGGTTCCTGCGACATCTCGATTTCGATCGCCTGCGCGACAAATCGCGGTCCTACCGGCATTTCGAAACCCTGCTGGAATGGCTGTTCGCCGACGAACGCCCCGGCCAGCCCCTGGTTCAACCCTTGACCGTCGAGACCGTCCCCGCATGAAAGTCAACGGCACCCCCACCCGCACCATCTGGCTGGCGTCGGACGGTCGCGGCGTCGAGATCATCGACCAGACCCGCCTGCCGCACGATTTCGTCACCCTGCGCCTCGACACGCTGGAAGACGCCGAGCGGGCGATCCGCGACATGCTGGTGCGTGGCGCGCCTTTGATCGGCGCCACCGCCGCCTATGGCATGGCGCTGGCCTTGCGCGACGACGCCTCGGACGGGCGCCTCGCCTTGGCCTATGAGCGCCTGCACGCCACCCGGCCGACCGCGATCAATCTGCGCTGGGCGCTGGACGAGATGCGCGCGTGGCTGGCGCCGCTGGCCGCTTCGGCGCGCCCCGCCGCGGCCTATGCCCGCGCCGCGGCGATCGCCGACGAGGACGTGGCGATCAATCACGCGATCGGCACCAACGGGCATGGCGTGATCGCCGATCTGTGGCGCCGCCGGGGCGGGACGGGGGTATTCAACATCCTGACCCACTGCAACGCCGGCTGGTTGGCGACGGTCGACTGGGGCACCGCGCTGGCGCCGATCTACATGGCGCACGACGCCGGAATCCCGGTGCATGTGTGGGTCGACGAGACGCGGCCGCGCAACCAGGGCGCCAGCCTGACCGCCTGGGAGCTGGGCCAGCACGGCGTGCCGCATACGGTGATCCCCGACAACACCGGCGGCCACCTGATGCAGCACGGCATGGTCGACATGTGCATCGTCGGCACCGACCGCACGACGCGGCTGGGCGACGTCTGCAACAAGATCGGCACCTATCTCAAGGCGCTGGCCGCCAAGGACAACGGCGTGCCGTTCTATGTCGGCCTGCCCAGCCCGACCATCGATTGGACGGTGTCCGACGGGGTGCGCGAAATCCCCATCGAGCAGCGCGACGCCACCGAGGTCACCCAGATGACCGGCCGCACCGCGCAAGGCTCGCTGGCCACCGTGACCATCACGCCGCCCGGCAGCCCGGCGGCCAACTACGCCTTCGACGTCACGCCGGCCCGTCTGGTCACCGGCCTGATCACCGAGCGCGGGGTCTGCCCCGCCACGCCCCAGGGCCTGCTCGCCCTGTTCCCCGAAAAGGAGACGCCGCGATGAACAGCCAGTGGTCCGACGAGGACGCGGAAGCCCACGTCATTCGCTGGGGCGCCCGCGGCGCCAATCGCGACCTGGCCTTGCGCGTCTACACCACCCGGCTTTTGGGCGGCGATCCACGGCTGGTGCTGCATGGCGGCGGCAACACGTCGGTCAAGACGGCGGTCCCCGACCTGCTGGGCGAGCCGGTCGAGGTGCTGTGCGTCAAGGGCTCGGGCTGGGACATGGGCCGCATCGAGCCGGCCGGCCTGCCGGCGGTGCGCATCGAGCCGCTGCTCAAGCTGCGCCGCCTGGAAAAGCTGTCCGACGAGGACATGGTCAATTTCCAGCGCGGCAATCTGCTTGATTCCAACGCGCCCAATCCGTCGGTCGAGACGCTGCTGCACGCCTTCCTGCCGCACAAATTCATCGACCACACCCATTCCACGGCGGTGCTGTCGATCACCGACCAGCCGATCGGCGAAATGATGTGCCGCGAGATCTACGGCCGTCGCATGGGTCTGGTGCCCTACATCATGCCCGGCTTCGCGCTGGCCAAGAAGGCGGCCGAGGTCTATGAATCCGACCCCTCGGTCGAAGGGTTGATCCTGCTCAAGCACGGCATCTTCACCTTCGGCTCGACGGCCCGCGAGGCCTATGAGCGCATGATCGAGATGGTCTCGCTGGCCGAGGAGCGCCTTCGGCGCAACCGCAAGCCGGTGTTCCGCACCATGGCGCTGCCCGCCAAGCTCGCCTCGCTGGCCGAGGTGGCGCCCATCCTGCGCGGCGCGGTGTCCGAGATCGTCGACGCCAACGAGGGCAAGGTCCGCCGCCAGATCCTCGACTTCCGCACCTCCGACGCGATCCTGAACTACGTGTCGGGCGAGGACGTGGCGCGCTATTCCCAGCAGGGCGTGGTGACGCCCGACCACACCATCCGCACCAAGAACTGGCCGCTGGTCGTGCCGGCCCCCGAGGCCGGCCGGCTGGACGAGTTCAAGGCGGGGGTGACGGCGGCGGTCGAGGCGTTCGTCGCCCGCTACCACGACTATTTCGCCCGCCACAACGCGCGTCAGCAGCCACCCAAGACCGAACTCGATCCGATGCCGCGCGTCGTGCTGGTGCCGGGTCTGGGCCTGTTCGGCCTGGGCGCCTCGAAGAAGGACGCGGCGATCGCCGCCGACATCGCCGTCAACACGGTCGAGTCGATCACCGACGCCGAGGCGGTCGGCACCTATCAGCCGATCCCCGAAGCCGACATGTTCGACTGCGAATACTGGTCGCTGGAACAGGCCAAGCTGGGCAAGGGCGCCGAGAAGCCGATGGCCCGCCAAGTGGTCGCGGTGACCGGGGCCGGCAGCGGCATCGGCATGGCGGTGGCCCGCGCCTTCGCCCGCGAGGGCGC
>JADFZP010000030.1 GCA_015232485.1 Alphaproteobacteria bacterium | reverse complement strand
AGGCCGCCAAGCTTCTCAAGATCGATCAGCCGAAAGTCTCGGCGATTCTGAACACCAAGATTTCGGGATTTTCCGTCGAGCGGCTGCTCGGCTTCCTAACCCGTCTGGGCCACAATGTTCGCATCTCGATCGAGGATCGCGAGACCGATCACGCCGGCGTCTCGGTCGAGATGCGCTGAAAGTCAGGCCGTGTTCAGTCCTGCGCGGTGGCCAGGAGGGTGGACACGGCCGCCCAGGCATCGTCGTCGCATCGCTCGGATCGAAGCGACCGCGCCACCGCGTGGAAATCCGTTCCGGGCGCGGTGTTGTGGGCGTAGGGCTTCCTGATCTTCTCGATCTGCCGCTGCGACAAGCCGTCGCGGTTCTCTTCCATGGTCGCCTCTTCCCCTTTTCCGTCATGGCCGGGCTTGACCCGGCCATCCACGTCTGTCCGCAAAAGAGAAAGCGGAAACAACGGCTTGTACGGCTGTCATGTGGATGCCCGGATCAAGTCCGGGCATGACGGCGTGGGAGGTTGCCTGTATCTTTTGAATGAGTCCATGCACTAGCACGGTCGACCACGTCGACAAGCAACGCCGACGCGACCAGACCGAGAAGAAGAAAACCCCCGCCGAAGCGGGGGTTCTCCAATCTCATTCCTCGGTTTCGGCCGCCGCCTTCTGGGACGGGCCGGAGTCGAGGCCCTTGGCCGCCGGGTCGCGATCGACCAGCTCGATGACCGCCATCGGGGCGGCGTCGCCGTAGCGGAAGCCGGCCTTCAGCACGCGGGTGTAGCCGCCGCTGCGGGTCTTGTAGCGCTCGGCGATCACGCCGAACAGCTTCGCCACGGTGGCGTCGCAACGCAGCATGGCGTAGGCGCGCCGACGGGCGTGCAGGTCGCCGCGCTTGCCCAGAGTGATCAGTCGCTCGGCGATCGGACGCAGGTCCTTGGCCTTGGGCAGGGTGGTCTTGATCTGCTCGTGCTTGATCAGCGCGGCGGCCATGTTGGAGAACATCGCCTGGCGGTGCGACGAGGTGCGGTTCAGTTTGCGGCCGTTCATGCCGTGACGCATTGACGTGGTCTCCTGTGGCTTGGCCTCGCGCGCGAAGCCGATAATGGGAAACCCCGCCGCCGCGCGCCCGGATTGGGCCGTGTACGGCGGGGTCGATCATCAGGCGATCAGTAGGGCTCTTCCAGCTTCTTGGCCAGTTCCTCGATGTTCTCGGGCGGCCAGTTGGGGATTTCCATGCCGAGATGGAGGCCCATTTGGGAAAGCACTTCCTTGATCTCGTTCAACGACTTGCGGCCGAAATTCGGCGTCCGCAGCATCTCGGCCTCGGTCTTTTGGACCAGATCGCCGATATAGATGATGTTGTCGTTCTTGAGGCAGTTGGCCGAGCGGACCGACAATTCGAGTTCGTCGACCTTGCGCAGCAGGTTCTTGTTGAACGGCAGCTCCTCCTTCTTCTCCTCTTCGGTCGCCGCCTGCGGCTCCTCGAAGTTGATGAAGAGTTGGAGCTGGTCCTGAAGGATGCGGGCG
The DNA here is from genome assembly GCA_015232485.1 of Alphaproteobacteria bacterium. Classification (GTDB taxonomy): domain Bacteria; phylum Pseudomonadota; class Alphaproteobacteria; order Rhodospirillales; family Magnetospirillaceae; genus JADFZP01. Next base: position 13,307 of record JADFZP010000030.1, on the reverse strand, counting down.
GCCAGCGCCACCGCGTCGTCGGGCGTGACCGCGCCGTTGGTCTCGACCCGCATGGTCAGCTTGTCGTAGTCGGTGACTTGGCCGACGCGGGTGTTCTCGATCTTGTAGGCGACCTTGCGCACCGGACTGAAAATGGCGTCGATCGGAATCAGGCCGATCGGGCTGTCCTCGGGGCGGTTCTGCGACGCCGGGACATAGCCCTTGCCGGTCTCGACGGTCAGCTCCATGTTGAGCGTGGCGCCTTGATCCAGGGTGCACAGAACCAGGTCGGGATCCATGATCTCGATATCGTGACCGGCGTCGATCATGCCGGCCTTGACCTCGCCGGGCCCGGTGGCCCGCAGGCTCATCCGCTTCGGGCCCTCGCCATGCATCCTCAAGCCCATCGTCTTGATGTTGAGGATGATGTCGGTGACGTCTTCACGCACACCCGGGACCGAGGAGAATTCGTGCAGCACGCCCTCGATCTGGAGGGCGGTGACGGCGGCACCTTGCAGCGAGGACAGGAGCACCCGCCTCAGCGCGTTGCCGAGCGTCATGCCGAAGCCGCGCTCCAGGGGCTCGGCCACCACGACGGCGACGCGGCTCGGATCGTCGCCCGGCTCAACCTGGAGCTTGTTGGGCTTGATCAGTTCCTGCCAGTTCTTCTGAATCACGAGCGTGACCTCTTGCTGGGAACGGTGGTACGCGGAGCGAACGTGCCCCGCAACGGGCATCGCCGCCGACCCCCGCGGTCGACGGCGCACCCTTCATCATAAACTCGATCCCGTCAGACCCGGCGCCGCTTGCGCGGCCGGCAGCCGTTGTGCGGGATTGGCGTCACGTCACGGATCGAGGTGATCGCGAAGCCGACGGCCTGCAACGCGCGCAGAGCCGATTCGCGGCCGGCGCCCGGCCCCTTGACCTCGACCTCGAGCGTGCGCATGCCGTGCTCCGACGCCTTGCGGCCGGCATCCTCGGCGGCGACCTGGGCGGCGTAGGGAGTCGATTTGCGCGACCCCTTGAAGCCCTGGGCGCCCGAGGACGACCACGCGATGGTGTTGCCCTGCGCGTCGGTGATGGTGATCATCGTATTGTTGAAGGTCGCGTTCACATGCGCGACGCCCGAGGTGATGTTCTTCCTCTCGCGCCGGCGCGGACGCGCAACCGCTGCTGCCTTGGCCATTTATCGCTGCCTTTACTTCGTGACTTTCTTCTTACCGGCGATGGCTTTCGCGGGACCCTTGCGCGTACGCGCGTTGGTGTGGGTCCGCTGGCCGCGCACCGGCAGCCCGCGACGATGGCGCAGCCCCCGATAACAGCCAAGATCCATCAGGCGCTTGATGTTCATGGCGACCCCACGACGGAGGTCACCTTCCACCTGGTATTCGCGATCGATCACCTCGCGGATGCGAAGCACCTCGTCGTCGGAGAGCTGGTTGACCCGGCGCTCCTCCGTGATCCCGACCTTCGTAACGATGTCGCGCGCCTTAGCCCGGCCGATGCCGTGGATGTAGGTCAGCGCGATCAACACCCGCTTATTCGTCGGGATGTTAACGCCAGCAATACGCGCCAAAGCTGGTTACTCCTCATGTCCAAACGGTTGATCGACCGGCGACGCGGCGCCAGGGAATCCCAAGGTGCGCGATTATAGGAAGTTTCCTTCCCGAGTCAACTCACCTGGATGACCTGTCGATAATTCCGGTCAATTGACCGGTAACCACGTCGATCGGCTGTGTTCCATCCACCACCCGCAACAGCCCCTTGCCATCATAATAGGGAATGATGGGAGCGGTCTTGGCGTGGTACGCGTCGAGTCGCGACTTCACCGTCAGGGCGTTGTCGTCGTCGCGGCGCTTGAATTCGGTTCCGCCGCAGGAGTCGCAGACCCCCGCGACCTTCGGCTGCTGAAACTTGTCGTGATAGCCCGCGCCACACTTGCCGCAGGTGTAGCGGCCGGTGATCCGCTCGACGATGTACTCGTCGGGAACGCGGATCTCGATCGCCCCGTCCAGCTTCAGACCCTTCTCGGCCAGCATCCGGTCGAGCGCCTCGGCCTGCGCGGTGGTGCGCGGGAAGCCATCCAGGATGAATCCCTTGCGGGCGTCGGGCTGATCCAGGCGCTCGGCGATGATGCCGATCACCACTTGGTCGGGCACCAGCTTGCCGGCGTCCATCAGCGTCTTGGCCTCGAGCCCGACAGGCGTCCCCGCCGCGATCGCGGCGCGAAGCATGTCTCCCGTCGAGAGCTGGACCATACCGTATTTTTCTTCGAGGATTTTCGCTTGTGTGCCTTTCCCGCCGCCTGGCGGTCCCATCAAAATGATGTTCATATTATTTCCGTCCCCTGAGTTTGGCCTTCTTTATCAGGCCTTCATATTGGTGGGCGAGCAGATGCGATTGGATCTGCGCGACCGTATCCATCGTCACCGTTACGACGATGAGCAGGCTGGTGCCGCCGAAATAGAACGGGACACCAAATCTGGAAATCAAGAATTCGGGCAGGATGCTGATCAGCGTGAGATAGGCGGCGCCAACCACCGTCAGACGCGTCAGCACGAAGTCGAGATAATCGGCGGTGTTCTTGCCCGGACGGATTCCGGGCACGAAGCCGCCATGCTTCTTCAGATTCTCGGCGGTCTCCACCGGATTGAAGACCACGGCCGTGTAGAAGAAGGCGAAGAAGATGATCAGCGCCGCGTACAGCACCAGGCGCACCGGATGGCCGGGCCCCAGAAGGGTGCTGATGTCGGCCAGCCAGCCGCCGGCGCCGCTCGAGGCGGCGAAGCCCGCCGCCGTCACCGGCATGAGCAGCAGCGACGAGGCGAAGATCGGCGGAATGACGCCCGAGGTGTTGATCTTGAGCGGCAGGTGCGAAGCCTCGCCGCCGAACATCTTGTTGCCGACCTGGCGCTTGGGATACTGCACCAGGATGCGGCGCTGGGCGCGCTCCATGTAGACGATGAAGGCGATCACCACCACCATCATGACCAAGAGGGTCACGATCAGGAAACCCGACAGCGCGCCGGTGCGGCCCAGTTCGAGGGTGCTGGCGAGCGCCGAAGGCAGCTCCGCCACGATGCCCGCGAAGATGATCAGCGAGATGCCGTTGCCGACGCCGCGCGCCGTGATCTGTTCGCCCAGCCACATCAGGAACATGGTGCCGCCGACCAGCGTGATGATGGTCGACATGCGGAAGAACATGCCCGGGTCCATGACCGCCGGCCCCTGCGAGCCGGACATGCCCTCGAGACCGACCGCGATGCCCCAGGCCTGCACCGTGGCGATCACCACGGTGAGATAGCGGGTGTACTGGTTGATCTTCTTGCGGCCCGCGTCGCCTTCCTTCTTGGTCTGCTCCAGCGACGGGATCACGGCGGTCATCAACTGCATGATGATCGATGCCGAGATGTAGGGCATGATGTTCAACGCGAAGATCGCCATGCGCGACAGCGCGCCGCCCGCGAACATGTTGAACATGTCGAGCAAGCCACCGCCCTGGCGCTGGAACACGTCGGCCAGCGCTTGCGTGTCGATGCCGGGCAACGGGATCCAGGTGCCCAGGCGGTAAACCACCAAGGCGATCACGGTGAACCAGATCCGTTTCTTGAGTTCCGTCGCCTTGGCGAAAACGCCGAGATTCAGATTGGCGGCGAACTGTTCGGCGGCAGAAGCCATGTCTTCTCCGGAAACGGTATGATGCTCAGAAGAAAGCCACCGGACCACCCGGCCCGCCTGGGACGCGCCGGGCGATGGTTCCCGGTGAGACCCTGGCGTTCCTGGTGCTTCGGTGGCTCATTTACCCTCGATCTCTCAGGCGGCGGCTTCTTCGGGAGCGGCCTTGGGAGCCGTCTCGATCACCGTGCCGCCCGCCTTCTCGACCCCGGCCACCGCCGGACGCGAAGCGTTGCAAACCTCGACGGTCACCTTGACCGAGAGTTCGCCATGCCCGAGCAGACGGATGCCGTCGCGCTTATGCGTCACCACCCCCGCCTTGATCAGCGCGTCGGCGTCGATCTTGGCGTTGGCGTCCAGCTTGCCGGCCGTGATGGCCGCCTGCAAGGTGGACAGGTTGATGATCGCGTATTCCTTACGGAAGATGTTCGTGAAACCGCGCTTCGGCAGGCGCCGATAGATCGGCATCTGGCCGCCTTCGAAGCCGGCCACGGCGACGCCGGTGCGCGAGGTCTGGCCCTTGACGCCGCGACCGGCGGTCTTGCCCTTGCCCGAGCCGATACCGCGACCGACGCGCATCCGCGACTTGTGCGAACCGGGATTGTCCCGGAGTTCGTTGAGCTTCATGTCAAAATCCTCAGCCGGCGTCCTCGACGCGCACCAAATGATGCACCTTGTTGATCATGCCGCGCACCGAGGGGGTATCCTCGAGCTCGCGGGTCCGGTGCAGCTTGTTCAGCCCCAGCCCGATCAGCGTCTCCCGCTGGTCGTGGCGACGACCAATCGGGCTGCCGATCTGGGTGACGCGGACTTTCTTACCCTCGGCCATCGGGATCACTCCTTGCCGGCTGCTGCGGCGGCGGCCGGAGCGCCGTCGCGACGGGCGACGATCTCGCCCACCTTCTTGCCGCGCTTGGCGGCGATGCTGCGCGGAGAGGCGATGCCCTTCAGCGCGTCGAAGGTGGCCTTGATCATGTTGTGCGGGTTCGAGGTGCCGATGCACTTGGCCACCACGTCCTGCACGCCCATGGTTTCGAACACGGCGCGCATCGGGCCGCCGGCGATGATGCCGGTACCCGCCGGAGCCGCCCGCAGAACCACGCGGCCGGCGCCGAAATGGCCGTTCGCGTCGTGATGCAGGGTGCGGCCCTCGCGCAGCGCGATGCGGACCATGTTGCGCTTGGCCTGCTCGGTCGCCTTTCGGATCGCCTCGGGCACCTCGCGGGCCTTGCCCGAACCGAAGCCGACGCGCCCCTTGGCGTCACCGACCACGACCAGGGCGGCGAAGGCGAAGCGACGGCCACCCTTCACAACCTTGGCGACGCGGTTGATGTGAACCAGCTTGTCGACCAGCTCGGCTTCTTCGCGGCTTTGCGGCTCGGCGGGACCCCGCCCGCGGCCGTCCCGGTCGCCGCGGCCACGGCCGCGGTCGCTCCGCTCTCCCCCGCGTTCGCCGCCACGATCGCCCATCGGTGTACGTGCCATGTTCCTGTCCTCAGAAAGCCAGGCCGCCCTCGCGGGCGGCGTCGGCCAGGGCTTTGACCCGGCCATGATAGATATAGCCGCCGCGGTCGAAGACGACCTCGGTGACGCCGGCCTTGATGGCCCGCTCGGCGATCAGCTTGCCCACCTTCTCGGCGGCCGCCTTGTCGGCGCCCTTGCCGAGGGCTTCGCGCAGCTCGGTGTCGAGCGAAGACGCCGACGCCAGGGTTCGACCGCCCAGATCGTCGATGATCTGGGCGTAGATGTGCTTTGAGGAGCGGAAAACCGACAACCGGGGCCGGCCGCCGCTCTTCTTGCGGATGGCGGTGCGCGTGCGCGCCTTGCGCCGCCCGAATAGTTCGTTCGAAGTCGACATGGCTGGGCCCTACTTCTTCTTGCCTTCCTTACGCAGGATGGTCTCGGTGGCGTATTTGACACCCTTCCCCTTGTAGGGCTCGGGCCCACGAAACCGGCGAATCTCGGCGGCCACCTGGCCGACCCGCTGGCGATCTTTGCCAGTGATCGAAATGGCCGTCGGCTTGTCGCACTTGATCGCGACGTCGTCCGGGATCGGGAAGTTGATGTCGTGCGAATAGCCGAGCTGCAGATTCAGCGTCTTGCCCTGGACCGCGGCGCGGTAACCCACGCCGTTGATCTCGAGGTTGACGGTGAAGCCGTCGCTGACTCCCTTGACCATGTTCCTGATCAGGGCGCGCGTGGTGCCCCACAGCATCCGGGCGGTCTTGGTGTCGGTGCGGGGCTTGACCCACACCTTGTTCTCTTCCAGCGACGCCTCGATCTCGTCGGAGACCCGAAACGCCGAGGAGCCCATCTTGCCGTTCACCGAGACGTCTTGTCCGGCGATCTGCACGGTGACGCCAGCAGGGACAGGCACGGGGTACTTGCCAACTCGCGACATGCCATCCCTCCTAGAACACTTCGCAGAGGACTTCGCCGCCGACATTGGCGGCGCGGGCCTCGGCGTCGGACATCACACCGCGCGGCGTCGAGAGGATGGAGATGCCCAACCCGTTCGAGACCTTGCCGAGGTCCTTGATCTTCGAATAGACGCGGCGGCCCGGTTTAGACACGCGCTGAATGCGCTGAATCACCGGCTGGCCTTCGTGGTATTTGAGCTCGATTTCGAGCTCGGCCACGCCGGCACGCACGTCATTCTGTTTGTAACCGCGAATATAGCCCTCGCGCTTGAGCACTTCGAGAACCGTGGTGCGCAGCTTGGAAGCCGGCGACAAGATCGAAGATTTACGCGCCTGCTGACCGTTACGGATGCGGGTCAGCATATCGCCGAGAGGATCGCTCAACGACATCAGTCACCCCTCCCCTTACCAGCTGGACTTGACCATGCCGGGGATCTGGCCCTGAGAGGCGAGATCGCGCAGCATGATGCGGCCGAGCTTGAACTTGCGGTAGACGCCACGAGGGCGCCCGGTAAGCTCGCAACGAAGGCGCACGCGCCCCGGTGCCGAGTTTCGTGGCAGCTCGGCGAGTTTGAGCACGGCCTCGAAGCGGTCTTCGGGGGTAACCTCCCGATCACTCACGATGGCCTTGAGCCGCGCCCTGCGGTTCGCGAACTGCTTGGCCATGCGCATACGCTTCTTGTTGCGTTCGACGGCGCTGGTCTTTGCCATTTTCTCAGTCTCCCTCGATCAGCCGGCGAACGGCATGTCAAAGCCCTTGAGGAGCGCGCGCGCTTCCTCATCGGTCTTCGCCGACGTCACGAAAATGATGTCCATCCCGCGGACGCGGTCGACCTTGTCGTAGTTGATCTCAGGGAAAATGAGCTGCTCCTTGAGACCGAGCGCGTAGTTGCCGCGCCCGTCGAACGCCTTGGGCGGCAGTCCGCGGAAGTCGCGGACGCGCGGCAGGGCGATCGTCACCAGACGGTCGAGGAACTCGTACATCCGATCGGCGCGCAAGGTCACCTTGCAACCGATCGCCTGGCCCTCGCGCAGCTTGAAGCCGGCGATGGACTTTTTGGCGCGGGTGACGACCGGCTTCTGACCGCTGATCGCGGTCAGTTCGGCCACCGCGGCGTCGATCTTCTTCGAGTCCTGGGTGGCCTCGCCGACGCCCATGTTGATCACGATCTTCTGAAGCTTGGGAAGCTGCATCGGGTTCGCGTACCCGAACTGCTCCTGCAAGGCCTTCTTCACGGTCGTTTCGTATTGTTCTCGCATACGTGCCATGGCACCCACCTCAGCGATCGATGATCTCGCCCGATCGCCGGGCGAAACGGACCTTGCGGCCATCTTCGAGGACCTTGTAGCCGACCCGCGTCGGCGCGTCGTCCTTGGGGTCGACATGCGCCACGTTCGAAACGTGAATCGGCGCCGGCTTCTCGACGATGCCGCCCGGTTGGACGGCGGTCGGCTTGGTGTGCCGCTTGACGATGTTGATGCCCTGGACCACGACCTTCTGCTCGGCGGGAAGGGCCTGCAGCACTTCGCCGCGCTTGCCCTTGTCCTTGCCGGCCAGGATGACGACCTTGTCGCCCTTCTTTACACGCATCTTCGGCATCACAACACCTCGGGTGCCAGCGAAATGATCTTCATGTACTTCTTGGCCCGCAATTCGCGCGTCACCGGCCCGAAGATGCGGGTGCCGATCGGCTCGCCCTGCTTGTTGATCAGGACGGCCGCGTTGCGGTCGAAGCGGATCGAGCTGCCGTCGGCGCGACGGATCTCTTTGGCGGTGCGAACGATCACCGCGCGGTGAACGTCGCCCTTCTTGACGCGGCCCCTGGGGATCGCGTCCTTGATCGACACCACGATGATGTCACCCACATTGGCCACCGTGCGGTGCGAACCGCCCAGCACCTTGATGCACATGACCCGGCGGGCGCCGGAATTGTCGGCCACGTCCAGGTTAGTCTGCATCTGGATCATGAAATGGTTCCTTTCCTACACCGGGAACAAACCGATCAGGCTTGCTCTTCGGGCAAAACCACCCAGCACTTGTTCTTCGAAATCGGGCGGCATTCCTGAATGCGCACGACGTCGCCGATCTTGTGCTTGTTCTCTTCATCGTGGGCCGAATACTTTTTCGACCGGCGGATGAACTTCTTGTACATCGGGTGCATCACGCGACGTTCGACGGTGACCACGATGGTCTTGTCCATCTTGTCGCTGACGACGACACCCTGGAGAATGCGCTTGGGCATAGTGCCGTTCCTCCTCAGGAGGCCGGAGCGGCGCTGGCGCGCTGCCCCAGAAGGGTCTTGATGGTGGCGATCTCGCGGCGCACCTGGCGCACGCGGGCGGTGTTTTCCAACTGCCCGCTGGCGCGCTGGAAGCGCAGGTTGAACTGCTCTTTTTTCAGCTCGATCAGACGATCCTTCAATTGATCGCCGCTCTTGCCGCGCATGTCGGTTGCACGCTTGCCCATGCTCACGACTCCCCGATGCGGGTAATGATCTTGGTCTTGATCGGCAGCTTGGCGGCCGCCAGTTCGAAGCCACGCCGGGCCAGATCCTCGGGCACCCCGTCGACCTCGAACAGGATGCGGCCGGGGGCCACGCGGGCCACCCAGAATTCCGGCGCGCCCTTGCCCGAGCCCATGCGGACTTCGGCGGGCTTGCTCGACACCGGGACGTCCGGGAAAATGCGGATCCACACACGCCCCTGACGCTTCAGGTGGCGAGTGAGCGCGCGACGGGCGGCTTCGATCTGCCGCGCCGTGATGCGCTCGGGCTCCAGCGCCTTGAGGCCGAAGGCGCCGAAATTGAGCGCCGTGCCGCCCTTCGAGGTGCCGGAGATCCGGCCCTTGTGCGCCTTGCGGAATTTCGTACGCTTGGGACTAAGCATTGTCTTGGTTCCTGTCAGCGGGCCGGCGAGGCGCCTTCGGTGGCGCGCTTTTCGTGGGCCATCGGATCGTGGGCCATGATCTCGCCCTTGAACACCCACACCTTGACACCGCAGGTGCCGTAGGTGGTCTTGGCCGTGGCGACGCCGTAATCGACGTCGGCACGCAGGGTGTGCAGAGGAACGCGACCCTCGCGGTACCATTCCATGCGGGCGATTTCGGCCCCGCCGAGACGGCCCGAGCAGTTGATCCGGATGCCCTGGGCGCCCAGACGCATGGCGGACTGCACGGCGCGCTTCATGGCGCGGCGGAAGGCCACCCGGCGTTCAAGCTGCTGCGAGATGTTCTCGGCGACCAGCTGGGCGTCGAGTTCGGGCTTCCGGATCTCGACGATGTTCAAATGAACGTCGCCGCCGGTCATTTTGCCCAGCTCCTTGCGGAGCACCTCGATGTCGGCGCCCTTCTTGCCGATCACCACGCCCGGACGGGCGGTGTGAATGGTGATGCGCGCCTTCTTGGCCGGCCGCTCGATGATGACGCGCGAGACGCCCGCCTGATGCAGCTTGGCGCGCAGATATTCGCGCAGCTTCAGGTCTTCATGCAGGAGGGTCGCATAGCTGCCATCGGCGAACCAGCGCGAGTCCCAGGTGCGGTTGATGCCGAGCCGAAGCCCGATCGGATTGACTTTTTGACCCATGACTACGCCTTCTCCTCGACCTCGCGGACCACCACCGTCAGGTTGCTGAACGGCTTGACGATGCGGCCGACGCGGCCGCGGGCGCGGGCGCGCCAACGCTTGATCACCAGTCCCTTGCCGACGAAGGCCTCAGCCACCACCAGCCGATCGACGTCGAGCTGGTGGTTGTTTTCGGCGTTGGCGATGGCCGACTGCAAGACCTTGCGGACCTCGACGGCCACGCGGCGCTTCTCGAAGGTGAGTTGCGCGACGGCGGCCCCCGCGGACAGGCCACGGATGCTCGCCGCCACCAGGTTCAGCTTGCGCGGACTGGTGCGGATCGAGCTGCTATAGGCCTTGGCCTCGGTATCGGCCAGGATGCGCTCTGCCGGTTTCTTGCTCATCGCCTTACTTCCTCTTCGCCTTCTTGTCGACGGCGTGGCCGTGGAAGGTACGAGTCGGCGAGAACTCGCCGAACTTGTGCCCAACCATGTTCTCCGTCACCAGGACGGGGATGAACTTATGGCCGTTGTAAACGCCGAAGGTCAATCCGACGAACTGCGGCAGTATCGTCGACCGACGCGACCACATCTTGATGACCTCGTTACGGCCGGACGAACGGGATTTATCCGCCTTCTTGAGCAGATACCCGTCGATGAAAGGCCCCTTCCAAACGGAACGTGCCACGACCGCCCCTCCTACTTGCTAGCGTGACGGCGTCGCATGATCAGCGAGTCCGTCTTCTTGTTGCTGCGCGTCTTCTTGCCCTTGGTCGGCTTGCCCCATGGCGTGACCGGATGACGGCCACCCGAGGTGCGGCCTTCGCCGCCGCCATGCGGGTGATCGATCGGGTTCATCGCCACGCCGCGCACCGAAGGCCGGCGACCCAGCCACACGGAGCGGCCGGCTTTGCCCAGATTGATGTTCTGCTGGTCGGGGTTGGACACGGCGCCGATTGTCGCCATGCACTCGCCGCGCACCATGCGGAGTTCACCGGAACTGAGCTTGATCTGGGCGTAACCCTGGTCCTTGCCGACGAGCTGAACATAGGTGCCGGCCGAGCGCGCCATCTGGCCACCCTTGCCCGCCTTCAACTCGACATTGTGGACGATGGTCCCGACCGGAATGTTCTTCAGCGGCATCGCGTTGCCGGGCTTGATGTCGGCCCGCTCGCCCGCCACCACCGTGTCGCCGACGCCCAGGCGTTGCGGCGCGATGATGTAGCGGCGTTCGCCGTCCTCGTAAGCCACCAGCGCGATGAAGGCGGTGCGGTTGGGATCGTATTCCAGCCGCTCGACCTTGCCCGGCATGCCGTGCTTGTCGCGCTTGAAGTCGATGACGCGGTAGCGGCGCTTGTGCCCGCCGCCCCGCCAACGCTGGGTGATGCGGCCGGTGTTGTTGCGGCCGCCCTTCTTGCGCAGGCCTTCGGTGAGAGCCTTTTCGGGCTCACCCTTCCAGAGGCCCGAGCGATCGACGATGACCAGTTGGCGCTGGCCCGGCGTCGTCGGCTTGAACGATTTGAGTGCCATGGCGTCAGACCCCCGTCGTCACGTCGATCGACTGGCCTTCGGCCAGCGTGACCATCGCTTTCTTGAAGTCGCTCCGCTTGCCCGGACGGCCGCGGAAGCGCTTCAGTTTGCCCTGCTGGACCAGCGTATTGACCGCCTTCACCTTGACGCCGAACACCTGCTCGACCGCCAGTTTGATTTCGGGCTTGGTCGCCGTCAGGGGCACCTGGAAGACCACCTTGTTGTGCTCGGACAACATGGTCGCCTTCTCGGTGATGATCGGCCGGCGCAGGATGTCGTACATCCGCTCCTTGCTCACCGTGACCTTCCTCATTTCAGTCGGGCCTCCAGGGCTTGGACCGCATCCCTGGACAGAACCAGGGTGTCACGGCGCAGGATGTCGTACACGTTGGCGCCCTGCTGCGGCAGCACGTCGACATGCGGCAGATTGGCGGCGGCCAGCGAGAGGTTGCGGTCCAGTTCGGTCCCGCCGACGATCAGCACGTCGCCCCAGCCCAGCTTGCCCAGACGGGCGGCCAGTTCCTTGGTCTTCGGGCTGTCGACCGCGGCGTTCTCGACCACGACCAGCTTGCCTTCGGCGACCTTGGACGAAAGCGCCACCTTCATGGCCAGCTTGCGGACCTTCTTGGTCAGGTCGTGCTCGTGCGAGCGGACCACCGGGCCGAACACGATGCCACCGCCGCGAAACTGCGGCGAGCGCAGCGAGCCCTGACGGGCGCGGCCGGTGCCCTTCTGCTTGTAGGGCTTCTTGGTCGTGCCGCGAACCTCGGAGAGGCCCTTGGTCTTGTGGGTGCCGGCGCGCCTGCGCGCCAGTTGCCAGCGGACCATCCGAGCCAGGATGTCCGCGCGCACCGGGGCGCCGAACACCTCGTCGTCCACCTCGATGGTGCCGACCGGCTGGTTGTCCAGGCTGATGATGTCCAGTTTCATCGCCATCAATCCTTCTGCTCTTCGGCGGCGGCGGGCTTCAGGCCGGCCGGCATCGGAACGCCTTCGGGCAGCTTGCGCTTGACCGCGTCGCGGATCATCACCCAGCCACCATCGCAGCCGGGAACCGAGCCACGAACCAGGATCAGGCCGCGATTTTCGTCGGTCGAGACGATGAGCAGGCTTTGGGTCGTGACTTGCACGTCGCCCATGTGGCCGGCCATCTTCTTGCCCTTGAACACCTTGCCGGGGTCCTGGCGCTGGCCGGTCGAACCGTGCGAACGGTGCGAGACGGAGACGCCGTGCGAGGCTTCCAGGCCGCGGAAGTTGTGCCGCTTCATGGCACCCGCGAAACCCTTGCCGATCGTAGTGCCGGTGACGTCGACATGCTGACCAACCAGGAAGTGGTTGGCGCCCAGTTCGGCGCCGACCTCGAGCAGACACTCGGGGCTGACGCGAAACTCGACCATCTTGCGCTTGGGCTCGACCTTCGCCTTGGCGAAGTGGCCGCGCTGCGGCTTGGCGACGTTTTTAACCTTGGCCTGGCCGGCGCCAAGCTGGACGGCGATATAGCCGTCCTTTTCCACAGAGCGGGTCGAGACCACCTGGCAGGTGTCGACCTTCAACACGGTGACGGGCACGTGCGTGCCGTCATCGGTGAAGATGCGGGTCATGCCGACCTTCTGGGCGATGAGACCGGATCGCATAGATTGTTTCCCTTACAACTTGATCTCGACGTCCACGCCGGCCGCGAGGTCCAGCTTCATCAGGGCGTCCACCGTCTGGGGCGTCGGATCGACGATGTCCAGAAGGCGTTTGTGGGTGCGGATTTCGAACTGCTCGCGGGACTTCTTGTCGACGTGCGGCGAACGGTTCACGGTGAACTTCTCGATGCGCGTCGGCAGCGGGATCGGCCCACGCACGTGCGCACCCGTGCGCTTCGCGGTATTGACGATCTCGCGGGTCGATTGATCGAGCACGCGATGGTCGAACGCCTTGAGGCGGATTCGGATGTTCTGACTGTCCATGTCAAAGAGCCTGTCAAAGCTTAGCCGACGGCGGAGCGCGCAATATAAGCCGCTCCGCCGGCCGGTCAATCGAAAAGAATCGAACTCACGTGATGATCGAGGCCACCACTCCGGCGCCGACCGTCCGACCACCCTCGCGAATGGCGAAACGCAGGCCCTCGTCCATGGCGATGGGGGCGATCAACTGGA
>JADFZP010000029.1 GCA_015232485.1 Alphaproteobacteria bacterium | reverse complement strand
ATGTTGCAGCGCAACAGGATAGCCGAACCGCGCGGGATTACAAGGGGGTCGGAGGACGGCGGTGAGGGTGTGGGATATCCGGGCTAGCGCGAGCTAAGAGAGGAGACACCGAGCAATCCGGCATCGAGCGGGGTGCGCATCGCCGTTCTTGCGAGACTATCTTTCCGCGCGACCGCTGTGGCATGAAGGAGGCGCAATTCGTCCGTTCATGAGGATTTTTCATAATGAGCCCCGCTCTTGCTCAACTTCTTGAAGAGTTTCGGTCCTATGCCCAGACGGAGCGTGAGAAGGGCGGGTATTTTGAACGCTTCGCCGTAGCGTTCATCAAGAATGATCCGGGCATGCAGCAGGAATATGAAGACGCATGGCTCTACTCAGAATGGGCAACCCGGAACGGTCTGAACGCCAAGGACACTGGGATCGATGCGGTCGCCAAGATCAGGGGCGAAGACAGCTTTTGCGCCATACAGTGCAAATTCTACCAGAGCGGTCACCGGATACAGCGGGCGGACCTCGACAGCTTCTTCACCGCATCCGGGGTGCGGAAATTCTCGCGCCGCCTGATCATCGACACCACGGAGGTGCCTTGGGGGTCCAACGCCGAAACGGCGATGCAGGATCAAGACAAGCCGGTGTCGCGCATCGGGTTGGACCGGCTGAGCGACAGCCCGATTGATTGGTCGGCCTATCTGCTGCGCGATGAAATCAGACTCGCGCCCAAGAAGGAAATCCGCCCCCACCAGCAAGAGGCGTTGGAAGCCGTCCGCAACGGCTTGACGCAGGCCGACCGTGGCAAGCTGATTATGGCGTGCGGCACCGGCAAGACCTTCACCGGCTTGAAGATCGCCGAGGATTTGGCCGGTATCGGCAAGACCGTGCTGTTTCTGGTGCCGTCGCTGGCCCTGATGAGTCAGACCATCCGCGAATGGACGATTGACGCGGCTGTGTCCCTGCGGGCCTTCGCCGTCTGTTCCGACGTGCAGGTCGGTAAGCGCCGCCGGTCCAGCAACGACGTTGCCGAAATCGAAACCCACGATCTCGATTACCCCGCCACCACCGACGCGGCGAAGCTGGCGCAGCGCGCGGCGCAGCCCGCCCCCGACCGCATGACCGTGGTATTCTCCACCTACCAATCCATTCAGGTCATTTCCGACGCACAGAACAGGCACGGCCTGGGCGCGTTCGACCTGATCATCTGCGACGAAGCGCACCGCACCACCGGCGCGACGCTGGACGGGGAAGAGGAAAGCAACTTCGTCAAGATCCACAACCAAGACTTCATCGCGGGGACCAAGCGGCTCTACATGACCGCGACCCCGCGCGTGTTCGGCGATGCGGTCAAGACCAAGGCTAATGAGGCATCCGCCGTCCTGTGTTCGATGGATGATGAGACACTTTACGGGAAAACCCTATTCACCCGTGGGTTCGGCTGGGCCGTCGAAAACAAGCTGTTGACCGACTACAAGGTACTCGTGCTGGCGGTAGACGAAACCCTGGTCAGCAGCGGCGTGCAACGCCGTCTGGCGGATGGAACGTCCGAACTGAAGCTGGACGACGCCACTAAAATCATCGGCTGTTACAAGGCGCTGACGAAGCACGGCCTGCATGGGGATTTGCCGACCGACACCCAGCCGATGAAACGGGCGCTGGCCTTCTGCAAGGACATCGCGACGTCAAAGCTGATCCAGCAGGAATTCGCCCAAGTCGTCGCCGAATATCTGGAGTCCGACGAAGGCAAGGCGACCACGGCCGACGACGAAGCGCTGGAATGCCAGTTGGAGCATGTGGACGGCACATACAACGCCAAGGACCGCAACCGGCTGTTGGAGTGGTTGAAGGAAGACCATGGCGGCAACGCCTGCCGCATCCTGACCAACGCCCGCTGTCTGTCGGAGGGGGTGGACGTTCCGGCACTGGACGCCATCCTCTTCATGCACCCGCGCAAGTCACAGATCGACGTGGTTCAGTCGGTGGGCCGGGTGATGCGTCGCGCCGCCGACAAGAGGCTGGGCTATGTCATCCTCCCCGTGGGCGTTCCCGCCGGGATGACGCCGGAAGAGGCGTTGAACGACAACGAACGCTATCGCGTGGTCTGGCAGATTCTCAACGCCCTGCGCTCCCACGACGAACGCTTTGACGCCATGATCAACAAGGTTGATCTGGGCGTTGACGTGTCCGACCACATCGAAGTGGTGGCCGTGGTGAAAAGCCTGCCCGAAGCCGCCGAAAAGGGCGGGGGTAAGGCCGATATCGGCGGCAAGTCGTCGTCCGCCAGCGACGAAGACCGGGGCGAAGACCGGCCCCAGGACACCGGCTCGGCGCAAGTCCCCTTCGTCTTTGATGAGATATCCCGCGCCATCATGGCAAAGATCGTCAAGAAATGCGGACGGCGGGACTATTGGGAGGATTGGGCTGGCGACATCGCCAAGATCGCCCAAACCCACATCACCCGCATCACCGCTCTGGTGGAGAAGCCCGACACGCCCGAACGCAAGGCGTTTGACGCCTTCCTGTCCGAAATCCGCGACGACTTAAACGACAGCGTGACCTCGGCCGAAGCTGTCGAGATGTTGGCGCAACACACCATCACCCGCCCGGTGTTCGATGCGCTGTTCGAGGGCTACAGCTTCGCCAGCAGCAACCCGGTATCGGTAGCGATGCAGCGCGTGTTGGCCACCCTGGACGAACACAATCTGGATAAAGAGTCCGCTAGCCTCGCAAAATTCTATGACAGCGTGCGGCGTCGCGCGGCTGGAATTGACAAGGCGGAAGCCAAACAGAAGATCATCGTCGAGCTATACGACAAATTCTTCCGTAACGCCTTCCCGAAGATGACCGAGCGGTTGGGTATTGTTTACACCCCTGTCGAGATTGTTGATTTCATAATCCATTCGGTGAATGAGGTTCTGCAATCAGAATTCGGCCAGACGCTGGGCAGCAAGGGCGTTCACATCATCGATCCTTTCGTCGGAACCGGAACCTTCATCACCCGCCTGCTGCAATCAGGTCTGATCCGCCGGGAGGAGATGGAACACAAGTACCGCCACGAAATCCACGCCAACGAAATGGTTTTGCTCGCCTATTACATCGCCGCGATCAACATCGAAGCGGCATATCATGGCATCATGGGCGGGGATTACGTGCCCTTTGACGGCATTTGCTTGACCGATACGTTCCAGCTTTACGAACAGGAAAGGGATTTGGTTAGTGACTTGATGCCGGACAACAGCAGCCGCCGTACTCGACAAAAAGAGTTGGACATTCGGGTGATCGTTGGCAACCCACCCTATTCGGTGGGGCAGGGCAACGCGAATGACAATGCGGCAAACCTTGCTTATCCCAAGTTGGATGAGCGTATTCAGGAAACCTACGCGGCGCTTTCTAATGCAACCAACAAGAACGGTTTATACAACAGCTACATCCGCGCTATTCGCTGGGCGAGCGACCGCATTGGCGACGCAGGTGTAATTGCCTACGTCTCCAACGCAGGCTGGGTAGATAACAATCAAATGGACGGTCTCCGCAAGTGTTTGGCTGATGAATTCGCTAGCATTCATGTATTCCACTTGCGCGGCAATGCAAGCATTTCTGGTGAACAGCGTCGCAAGGAGAAGGATAACGTTTTTGGGCAGGGAACTCGCACGCCTGTCGCCATTACATTGCTGGTGAAAAACTTAAGCGCCGCCGAACAGGGTCGTATCCTATTCCACGACATTGGTAACTATCTTACCCGAGAAGATAAGCTGGCCATCGTGTCGCGCTTCGGCAACATCGGCGGGATCACCCAAAAGAACGCTTGGAAAGTCCTCACCCCCGATGAGTATGGTGACTGGCTGGGACAGCGTGATAATAGCTTTAATAAATTTGTTGCGCTTGGCGAAAAAGAATCTGGTAGTACGCTTGGTTTGTTTGGAAACTTTTCCCGAGGCATAGCAACGTCCCGGGACGCATGGTGCTACAATTTTTCGAGAAAGTCCGTTGAAACCAATATGCGCAGCATGATTGAGCATTTTAATTCTGAATCCAACAGATTCAGAGATTTTTGCGCAACGAAAGACAAGAAAGAGCGAAACGCAATTGTTGACGCCTTTATTGATTTCAACCCACGCAGAATAAGCTGGAACAGAAGCCTTAAGAATGAGCTTTTGAAGCTTAACAATTTTTCATTTTACCATAGAGATATAATAATTAGTGCTTACCGCCCATTCACAAAGGAATGGCTTTTTTACAATCGGACCTTCAACGATATGATATATCAGATCCCGCGAATATTTCCGGTGCCGTCGGCAAAAAATTTAGTGATTGGCGTATCCGCACCTGGGAATATTTCTGACTTCACTGCGCTAATGATGGAGTCGGTGCCAGAACTTTGTGTGACGGCAATAAAGGGGGGGACGCAATGCTTCCCCCGTTATCTCTATGAAGACTCGACCACGAAGAGCAGTGACGACCCGCAACGCAGGCTGTTCGACAGTGCCCCGACTAAGGCAGGGAATAAGTACACCCGCCGCGACGCCATCACCAACGAAGGGCTGGCCCATTTCGAGGCCGCCTATCCGGGCGAGTCTATCACCAAAGATGACCTGTTCTATTACGTCTATGGCCTGCTGCATTCGGAGGAATACAGGGAACGCTATGCCGACAATCTGTCCAAGCAGTTGCCGCGCATCCCCGCCGTCAAGCGCTATGCCAGTTTCCGGGCCTTCGTTAAGGCTGGACGAACTTTGGGCGCGCTTCACGTCGATTATGAGAGCGTGGAACCCTATCCTCTGACCTTCTCCCGTGGCGATGTCCGCTTGGCCCCGCCCGGCGACCCGCAGCGGTTTTATCGGGTGGAACAGATGAAGTTCGCGGGCAAGCGCCCCAATCTGGACAAGACGACGGTGATCTACAACGCCAACATCACCGTCACCGGCATTCCGTTGGAAGCCTATGACTATGTGGTCAACGGCAAGTCGGCGATTGATTGGGTGATGGAACGCCAGTGTGTGAAGACCGACAAGGCCAGCGGCATCGTGAATGACGCCAACCTGTACGCCATCGAAACCGTGGGCGACCCGGCCTATCCGCTGAAGCTGTTGCAGCGGGTGATTACCGTGAGCCTTGAAACCATGAAGGTCGTCCGCTCCCTGCCGCCGCTGGGCGATCTATCGTGACCGGCATACCCGACTTCGGGTGAAGGCGTGGGGGTGGCCTGTCGGCCACCCATCGGCGGACTTCTACGCGGGCCATCTCGCCGAAAGCCGGTGCTCGGCGATCCGCTGGGCGTCGGCCGCCCCCCCGGAAGAACTCGCGCTTGTCGCCTTTCGGGGCCGTTAGCCAGAGCCTAGCGCCCCGCCCGGCCGCCGGTCTCGTCGGCGTTGAAATCGTCCAGCAGTTGCGCGATGCGGGCCGAGTCGGACTGGTCCATGATGACCCGCGCGCGGCGGGTGGCGGCGACCAGGTCCAGGCTGCGGATGCGTTGTTTGACGCGCGGCACGTTGGTGGCGCTCATCGACAGGTCGCGGATGCCCAGGCCCAGCAGCAGGGCGGTGAAGCGCGGGTCGCCGGCCATCTCGCCGCACAGGCTGACGGGGATGCGGGCGCGCAGGGCGGCCTCGGTGGCGAACTGGATCAGGCGCAGCACGGCGGGGTGCAGCGGGTTGTAAAGATGCGCGACGGCCTCGTCGGCGCGGTCGATGGCCAGGGTGTACTGGGTCAGGTCGTTGGTGCCGATGGCGAAGAAATCGGCGTGCCACGCCAGCGCGTCGGCGGCCAGGGCGGCGCCCGGCACCTCGATCATCACGCCCAGCGGCGGCGGTTCGGCGCCGATCTCGGCGCCGCGCCGCTTCAGGCGCCGCGTCACCCGGCCCATCGCCTCGCGCACCTCGCGCAGTTCCTCGCAGGTGGTGACCATCGGCAGCAGGATGCGCACCGGCCCCAGCGCGCCGGCCCGCAGGATGGCGCCAAGCTGGTTGTCCAGCAGGTCGGGGCGGCTCAAGGACAGGCGGATGGCGCGCAGGCCGAGCGGCGAGGTGCTTCCCACGCCGCCGCCCGCCTCGGGCAGCTTGTCGCCGCCGGCGTCCAGGGTGCGGATGGTGACCACTTGGCCGTCCATGCGCTCGACCAGGCCGCGCAGCATGGCGAATTGCTCGTCCTCGTCGGGCAGGGCCGGGCGGTTCATGAACATGAACTCGCTGCGCAACAGGCCGATGCCCTCGGCGCCCGATTGCAGCACCGGGCCGACCTCTTGGGGCAGTTCGACATTGGCCTGCAAGGTGATGCGCGCCCCGTCCAGGGTGACGGCGGGCAGGCGGCGCAGGCGGCTGAGGGCGCGGCGGCCGCGCAGGAAGTCGGCGCGCTTCAAACGGTAGTCGGCCAGCGTCGACTCGGTCGGGTTGACCACCACCCGGCCGGCGCTGCCGTCGACGATCACCACGGCGCCCGGCGTCACGCCCTGGATCAGCCCGGCGACGCCGATCACGGCGGGCAGGTTCAGCGAGCGGGCCATGATCGCGGTGTGGCTTTCGGCGCCGCCCAGCACGGTGGCGAAGCCGGCCACGATGCGGGGGTCGAGCAGGGCGGTGTCGGCCGGGCTCATCTCCTCGGCGATCAGCACCGAACCCTTGGGCAGCACCGAGAAGGGGCGGTAGGGGGTTTGGGTCAGGTTGCGCACCAGCCGCTGGCCGACCTCGCGGATGTCGGTCAGGCGGGCCGCCAGATAGGCGTCGTCCATCGCCTCGAAGCTGCGGGCGATGTCTTGGATCTCTTGCTGGACGGCGGCCTCGGCGTTGATGCGCCGCTCGGCGATGCGCTTGTCGACGCCGCGCACCAGCCGCGAGCCCTTCAGCATCTGGTGATAGGCCTCGAGCAGATAGCCCAACTCTTCCGAGGCGGCGGGGGGCAGCGTGCGGGCCTTGGCCTGCAGGCGGCCGACCT
The DNA here is from genome assembly GCA_015232485.1 of Alphaproteobacteria bacterium. Classification (GTDB taxonomy): domain Bacteria; phylum Pseudomonadota; class Alphaproteobacteria; order Rhodospirillales; family Magnetospirillaceae; genus JADFZP01. The sequence goes on along the minus strand of JADFZP010000029.1, from coordinate 7,936 downwards.
GGGTCAGCGCCACCTCGACGGCGGTGGCGAAGCGCTGGCGCTCGGGCTCGACGCGGTTGGGGGGCAGACGGTATTCGGGAACGTTGACGGCGCCCGATTCATGAAGGTGCAACGGCCCGATGGCGATTCCGGGGCCGACGGCCAAGCCCTCCAGCACCAGCTCGTCGGCGGCGACTTCGGGGGCGGGGGCCTTAATCTTCATGGAACTTGGCCGCGATCAGCTCGGCCAGCTCGGCCAGCACGGCTTCGGCCTGGGCGCCCTCGGCGCGCAGCTCGATGCGGGTGCCGGGGCCGGCCCCCAGCATCAGAAGCCCCATGATCGACTGGCCCGAGACCTCCATGCCGCCCTTCGAGACGGTGACCTTGGCGTCGAAGCGGCCGGCGGTGTTGACGAACTTGGCCGCCGCGCGGGCATGCAGGCCGCGCATGTTGCAGATCAAAGCGACGCGCCGCACCTCGGCGCCGCCGGGCGGGGCGTCGTTCATGACTGGTCCTGGGTCAAGAGGCGCGAGGCCACGTTGATGTATTTGCGGCCCGCCTCCTGCGCGCTGGCCACGGCGTCGCCCAGCGGCTCGTGATTGCGCACGCTGGCCAGCTTGATCAGCATGGGCAGGTTGACGCCCGCGATCACCTCGACCTTGGCCTTGTCCATGATCGAGATCGCCAGATTCGACGGCGTGCCGCCGAACATGTCGGTCAGCACCACCACGCCCGAGCCGTCGTCGACCCTGGCCACGCTGCTGAGGATGTCGGCGCGTCGCCGTTCCATGTCGTCGTCGGGGCCGATGCACACCGAGGCGACGTTGGGCTGCGGCCCGACCACGTGTTCGAGCGCCGCGACCAATTCCTCGGCGAGCCGACCATGGGTTACGAGAACCATTCCGATCATGGGCTTGCTTTCATCTTTCAGTTCCCCCCCTCCTCCAGGTCGCGGTGGCGCACGTCCACCCTCCTGCCGCTGTCGCGGAGCCACGCCGCCAACCGTTCCGCCACCGCGACACTGCGATGGCGCCCCCCGGTACAGCCCACGGCGATGGTCAGATAGCTTTTACCCTCGGCCGCGTAGCGCGGCAGCAGCGGCGACAGCAAGGATGTCAGCCCGCCGAAGAAATGCGCGAAATCGGGATCGGCGGCGACGTGCTCGGCCACCGCGCGGTCGCGGCCGGTCAGCGGGCGCAGCAGCGGATCGTAATGCGGATTGTTCAGGAAGCGCACGTCGAACACCAGATCGGCCTCGCGCGGCACGCCGCGGCGATAGCCGAACGAGGTGACGAACACCGTCAGGCCCTGGCCGGCGTCCAGCGCGAAATGGCCCTCGACCTGACGCTTCAACTCGCCGGGCGGCAGCGCGGTGGTGTCGAGCACCACGTCGGCCCGCGCCAGCAGTGGCGCCAGCAGGGCGCGCTCGTGGCGGATGCCGTCGATCAGCGGGCGGTCGGCGGCCAGCGGATGGCGGCGGCGATTCTCGGTGTAGCGGCGGCCCAGCACCTCGTCGTCGCAATCGACGAACAGCAGGCGCACGTCCAGATCGCTTTCGGCGACCAGCCGGTCCAGCGTGTCGAGAACCGGGGCGGCGCCGAAATCGCGGGTGCGCACGTCGACGCCCACGGCCAACGGCCGGCTCATCCCGTCGCCCGGACGCACCAGGCTGGACAGCAGCGAAAGGGGCAGGTTGTCGACGGCCTCGTAGCCCAGATCCTCGAGCGCCTTCAAAGCCAGGGTGCGCCCGGCGCCGGACATGCCGGTGACGATCACCAGGCGGCCCGACTGGGACGGTGTCGCTGGGGGCGCCGTACCGGGCGCGGAAGGGGATTCCTGATCTTTCATGACGGCGCAACAATATCTCGCGGCGGGCGCGTCAGGGCAAGGCGAACCTTGGCGGCGGCCGATGCCTCGAACGGCGCCAGCCGGAACAGGGGCAAGCTCAGCCCCAGGAATGGCGCGGCTTCCGGTTCCGGCATGCGCGGCACCGCGGCGCGCTCGACCAGATCGATCACCAGATGCAACTCGACGAAGGGGGCGAACGGCACCTCGATCAACCCCAGGCCGCGGACCTCGATCAGCCCGGCCAGCGACTCGGGGGCCTTGGCCAGCAGGCGCCGGCCGTCGCGGCGGATTTCGGTCTGATCGTCGGCCACCAGCAGGGCGCCGCCATCCATCAGGCGCAAGGCGAGGTCGGACTTGCCCGCGCCGGGTTCCCCCCGCAGCAGCACGCCGCGGCCGGCCAACGCGACGCAGGTGGCATGGACGCGCATCATCGGCAAAAGGTGGCGCTTCCGGTGGGTGGAGTCAACGAGTGTGGATTCCGGCCGGCGGGCAGGCCGAAGGCCGTGCTTTATTTCCCCTTTCGGATCGGGTATCCAAGGGCACCTTGCGCCGCGGGGGGTGGCGCGCCCTGGACGAGAAGATATCGATCGCATGCGGGTGATGCACGTCATGGCCGGGGCCGAGCACGGCGGCGCCGAGACGTTTTTTCATGACGCGGTGTCGGCGCTCGACCGCCAAGGGCTCGATCAAATCATCGTCACCCGGCCGCACCACGCCGGGCGCCTGCGCGGCGGCCGCGCCGCGGTCTATGTGGCGCCGTTCGGCCGCTGGCTGAAGATGCCCACCCGCCACGTCCTGGCGCACGCCTTCGAGCGCCACAATCCCGACATCGTGCAATATTGGATGGGCCGCGCCGCCAGCTTCGCCGAGCGTCGCGGCGCCGTGAATGTCGGCTGGTTCGGCGGCTATTACGATCTGAAGCGGTATCGCAACTGCGACTGGTTCGTGGGCGTCACCCAAGACATCGTCGAGCACGTCAAGCGCAACGTCGACGATCCGGCGCGCTGCCGCTTGATCCACACCATCGCCGAACTCGACGACGCGCCGTCGGCCAGCCGCAAGGCGCTGGACACGCCGGCCGAGGCGCCGCTGCTCTTGGCCCTGGCCCGCCTGCACGAGAAGAAGGGGCTGGACGTCCTGCTGGACGCGATGCCCGATCTGGCCGGCGCCTATTTGTGGATCGCCGGCGAAGGCCCGTTGCGCGAACAGCTCGAAGCCCAGGCCGCGCGGCTGGGGGTGAGCGGGCGGGTCCGCTTCCTGGGCTGGCGCACCGACCGCGCCGCCCTGCTGCGCGCCTCGGACATTTGCGTCTTTCCGTCGCGCTACGAACCCTTCGGCACGGTGATGGTCGAGGCCTGGGCGACCGGCACGCCGCTGGTCGCCGCCGCCGCCGCCGGGCCGCGCGCCTATGTCAAGGACGGCGAGAACGGCCTGCTGGTGCCGATCGACGATCCCCGCGCCCTGGCGCTGGCGGTGCGCCGCTGCATGGCCGATCCCCTACTGCGCGCCCGCCTGTCCGAGGGCGGGCACGAATCGTGGCGGGCCAATTTCACCGAACAGACCTTCGTGCGAACGATCACGGGCTTTTACGACGAGGTCTTGAGCGCGCGGCGCGGCCGATCCTGACGATTGCGCGGGATGGTGCGGGCTGCTAACTTGGCATGGTCAGACCAATTCTCGCCAGAAGGGGGAGAACATGTTGCAGGCCGCTAGGCGCCTATTTTGGTCGTTGGCGCTGGTCCTCGTCGCTTCGGCCGCCGGGGCGGCGGAATTGAGGATCGGTCTGCCCACGGCGCCCACCTCGCGCGATCCCTATTACCACAATATCGGCTCGAATCTCCAGTTCAGCGAGTACGTCTACGACCGGCTGATCACGCGGGTCGGCGGAATCGTCTCGCCGGGCCTCGCGCTGTCGTGGCGCGTGTTGGACCCCACCACCTGGGAATTCGTGCTGCGCCAGGACGCCAGCTTCCACGACGGCAGCCCGTTCGGCGCCGAGGACGTGGTCGCCTCGTTCGAGCGGGCCGAGCGGGTCAAGGGGCCGGGCGACGGCTTGACCGCCTATCTGCGCGCCGTCAAGGAGGTGGTGGTCGTCGGCCCCCACATCATCCACATCCGCACCCACGGCCCCTATCCGCTGCTGCCCAGCGACTTGTCGCAATTCGCCATCCTGCCGCGTTCCGCCCTGATGGTCGGCGCCGAGGCGGTCGACGCGGGCGAGGGCATTCCCGGCACCGGCGCCTTCCGTCTGGTCGAATGGCGCAAGGGGGTGGGCGCCGTGCTCGAGGCCAATCCCTCGTGGTGGGGCAAGCCCACCGCCTGGGACCGCGTCACCTTTCGCTACTACCCCGACGACGCCGAGCGCGTCACCGCCCTGGTGGCGGGCGAGGTCGACATGATCGCCGGCCTGCCGCCGGCCGATCAGCAGCGGCTGAAGGCGGCGCCGCATATCCGGGTGGTGAACCGGGTGGCCCGGCGGGTGATCTATCTGGCGCTGGACCAGTTCAACGCGTCCTCGCCGTTCATCACCGACAAGCGGGGCGAACCGCTGGCGCGCAATCCCTTCAAGGATACGCGGGTGCGCCGCGCCATCTCGAAGGCGATCAACCGCGCCGTGCTCCGCGACCAGGTGATGGAGGGGCTGGCCGAGCCGGCCTCGCAACTGGTGCTGTCCGATCATCAGGGCGCCAGCCGCCGCCAAGTGGTCGAGCGATTCGACCTCGCGGGCGCGCGCGCCCTGCTGGCCGAGGCGGGCTGGGGCGATGGATTCGCGGTCACCCTGCATTGCCCGGCCGGGCGCTACGTCAACGACGAGCAAATCTGTCAGGCGATCGGCCGCATGATGGCCGCGCTGGGCATCGTGGTTCGGGTGGAAAGCGTGCTGCCGCGCGACTTCTTCGCCCAGGCGTCGCTCAACGCCTACAGCTTCATGCTGGCCGGCTGGGGCACCGGGACGGGCGAATCGTCCTACGCGCTGAAGGGGCTGGTCGCCACCCGCGACGCGGCGCCCGGCTTCGGGCCGTCCAATTTCGGCCGCTATTCCAACGCCCGGCTCGATTCGCTGCTGATCCAGGCGATGTCCGAATTCGACGACCAGCGCCGCTCCGCGTTGCAGGAGGAGGCGACCGACCTCGCCTTGGACGATCAGGCGGTCATCCCCCTGCACTTCCAGATGAGCCTGTGGGCGGTGCGCGACACGCTGAACTTCACGCCCAGCGCCGACGAATTCACCTATGCCGCCGACGTGACCCCGGTCAGGTGATGCTGAAGCGCGACAGCGCCTCGGCGAGGTCGTCACCGAAATGCGGACCTTTGCGGATCACCGCCGAGCGCGGCGGCAGGCCGGCCAACTCGGGATGGCCTAAGGCATAGCTGGTGAACAGCGCGAACGGCATCTGCGCGGTCTTCGGGCAGGCCGCGAACATGCAGGCCAGATCGACGCCGCTCAGGCCTTCCAGGGTCAGTGCCGCGATCACCATGTCGGGCTTGGTGCGCACCGCCATCTCGATCGCCTCGAACGCCGTGCGCACCGTCGAGACGCGATAGCCGCAGGCCTGCAATTCGCGCGAGACGATGGTGGCCAGCGCCTTCTCGGGGATGATCAGCATCACCTCGATGTTCAGCAGCACGATCTGGATGTCGACCGCCGTGCGGGCCGGCAGGGCGCGGGCCAGTTCGGCGGTGGCCTCGGCCGGCACGTCGCCATCCAGGATGCCGCGCAACTTGTCGATGAAGGACTGGATGTCCTGGACGTGGCGCGGATCGAGATCGGCCAAGTCGGCGACGTAATCCTCGAGACGATGGGTGATGACCGAGATCTGCGGGAAATTGACCGAACGGCCCAGCATGCGCAGATTGGCGACGTCGCGGCGGATCGAAGACGCCGCGTCCGCTCCGGCGACCGCCCGCGAGCGCACATTTTCGAGAAGGACGTCGACCGCGCTGACCATGTCGCGCGCCTCGTCGAGAAACTCGCCCTCCATTTGCTGGTCGAACGCTTGAAGGTTGTGTGTACCGCCGCCCATGGTCGCCTCGCCGTCCCCGGAATTTTCCGCGCGGATAGTCGCACGAGAGGGCGTCCGGGGCCAACCGCCTTTTCGTTTTCGGGCACGGCCAAATTGACGGTTTGCCGCGGCCCGGCTTCGTGTATCATTTCGCCCTTTCAGCCAGATGCCGGATCGAAACCGCCTCATGCCCAGCTTGAACACTTACCGTGCCGGTCCCGACGAGCGCGGGCATTTCGGCGCGTTCGGCGGCCGCTATGTCGCCGAAACGCTGATGCCGTTGATTCTCGACGTCGAGAAGGCGTGGCGCGCCGCGCGCGCCGATCCCGCCTTCGCGGTGGAACTGGCCGATTATCTGAAAAACTATGTCGGCCGGCCCAGCCCGCTGTGGTTCGCCCGTCGCCTGACCGACACCTTCGGCGGCGCCAAGATCTACCTGAAGCGCGAGGACCTGAACCATACCGGCGCGCACAAGGTCAACAATTGCATGGGCCAGATCATGCTGGCCCGCCGCATGGGCAAGCGCCGGGTGATCGCCGAGACCGGCGCCGGCCAGCACGGCGTCGCCACCGCGACGGTCTGCGCGCTGTTCGGCATTCCTTGCACGATCTATATGGGCGCCACCGACATCGAGCGCCAAAAGCCCAACGTCTATCGCATGAAGCTGCTGGGCGCCGAGGTCAAGCCGGTGACCTCGGGCGCCGCCACGCTGAAGGACGCCATGAACGACGCCCTGCGCGATTGGGTGTCGAATGTCGACAGCACCTATTACCTGATCGGCACGGCGGCCGGCCCGCATCCCTATCCGGCGATGGTGCGCGACTTCCAGGCGGTGATCGGCGACGAGACCCGCGTCCAGATCCTTGAACAGGAAGGGCGGCTGCCCGACAGTCTGGTGGCCTGCATCGGCGGCGGCTCGAACGCGCTGGGGCTGTTCCATCCCTTCCTCGACGACAAGGACATCCGCATCATCGGCGTCGAGGCGGCCGGTCACGGCATCGAGACCGGCGCCCACGCCGCCTCGCTGACCGCCGGGCGGCCGGGCGTGCTGCACGGCAACCGCACCTATCTGCTCCAGGACGAGGACGGCCAGATCACCGAGGCGCATTCGATCTCGGCCGGGCTGGACTATCCCGGCATCGGCCCGGAACACGCTTGGCTGCGCGAATCGGGGCGCGTCGAATACGTCTCGATCACCGACGACGAGGCGCTGGTCGCCTTCCAGCAATGCACCCGTCTGGAAGGCATCATCCCGGCGCTGGAGTCCTCGCACGCCATCGCCCACGCCGGCAAGATCGCGGGCGCGCTGCCCAAAGACCACCTGATGGTCATCAACTTGAGCGGACGCGGCGACAAGGACGTCAACACCGTCGCCCGCGCCCTGGGAGACGAGCTGTGAGCGCCCGCCTGTCCGCCCGCTTCGCCAAGCTGAAGGCCGAGGGCCGCGCCGGCTTGGTGACCTTCGTCACGGCGGGCGACCCCGACGCCGCTACCAGCTTCGAGATCCTGCGCGGCCTGCCCGCCGCCGGGGCCGACATCATCGAGCTGGGCATGCCCTTCACCGACCCGATGGCCGATGGCCCGGCCATTCAGCTCGCCTCGCAACGCGCCTTGAAGGGCGGGGCGACGATGAGCCGCACCCTGGACATGGTGCGCCGCTTCCGCGAGAGCGATTCCGACACGCCGATCGTCTTGATGGGCTATTTCAACCCGGTCTACGCCCGCGGCCCGGCGCGCTTCGCCGCCGAGGCGGCCGAAGCCGGCGTCGACGCGCTGATCCTGGTCGACCTGCCGCCCGAAGAGGCCGACGAATTGTTGGAGCCCCTGACGGCGCACGGCATCGACTTCGTGTTCCTGACGGCGCCCACCACCGACGCGGCCCGCCTGCCCGTGGTGCTGAAAAAGGCCAGCGGCTTCGTTTATTACGTCTCGATCACCGGGATCACCGGCACCGCCTCGGCCTCGGCCGAAGGGGTGGGCGAGGCGGTCGAACGGCTGCGCCGCCACACCACGGTGCCCGTCGCGGTGGGCTTTGGCATCCGAACCCCCGAGCAGGCGGCGGGCATGGCGCGGGTCGCCGACGCCGTGGTGGTCGGCTCGGCCGT
>JADFZP010000028.1:12689-15052 GCA_015232485.1 Alphaproteobacteria bacterium | reverse complement strand
AGGGCGGCTTGGGGCGAGGTGGGCTCGGCGGCCAGGGCGCGTTCGCAGGGCTCGGCGATCAGATCGGGACGGCCGCGCTCGATCAGGCATTCGGCCAAACCCATCCAGCCGGGCGGGATCTCGGCTTGGCGGTAGCAATCCTCGGCCTCGGATAGACGGCCGGTCTCGCGCAACACTTGGCCCAGATGGCAGAGCAGGCCGGGATCGGTGGGCGCGGCGGCCAAGGCTTGGCGGAAGGCCCGCTCGGCGCCCTCGCGGTCGAGGGCGGCTTGGCGGGTCAAGCCGATCTGGCGCCACGGCTCGGGATGGCCGGGCGCCAGTTCGGCAAGCTTTCGGAAGCCCTGCTCGGCCTCGGACAGGCGCCCCTCGCGGCGGGCCAGGACGCCCAGCACCAGCCAGGTTTCGGGCGCCCGCGGGAAGCGCTTGGCCAATTGGCGGGCGGTTTTGGCGGCCTCCGCCGCGCCCTCGTTCAGTTGCCGCTGGGCGCGGTGTAGCAAAGTGGGAAAATCATCTTTCATTCACTCGTTATAGCCGACGCTGGGCGGGGTTCAAGGGGCTTTCGCTTGGCGACGAAGCCGACCACCTCGCCCAGGATGCCGCGGCGGAAGGACAGCACCACGATGATGAAGATCACCCCCTGAATGATGGTCACCCAGGCGCCGCTTTCGGCCAGATAGTTCTGGATCGCCACCACCAGGAAGGCGCCGACGGCGGGGCCGGCGATGGTGCCCATGCCGCCCAGCAGGGTCATCAGCACCACCTCGCCCGAGGCGTGCCAATGGGCGTCGGTCAGGCTGGCCAGTTGGAAGACCAGCGCCTTGGTCGAACCCGCCATGCCGGCCAGCGCGGCCGACAGCACGAAGGCGGCCAGCTTGTAGCGCTCGGTGCGGTAGCCCAGCGAGATGGCGCGCTGCTCGTTGTCGCGGATCGCCTTCAGCACCTGCCCGAACGGCGAATGCACGGCGCGGTGGATCACCGCGAAGCCGAACACGAAGATCGCCAGGACCGTGTAATACATGTTCATCGGTTGCATCAGGTCGATGAAGCCGAACAAGTATCCGCGCGGCACCGCCTGGATGCCGTCCTCGCCATGGGTGAAGGGCGCTTGCAGGCAGAAGAAATAGACCATCTGCGACAAGGCCAGGGTGATCATCGCGAAGTAGATGCCTTGGCGGCGGATCGCCAAGCCGCCGAAGCCCAGGCCGAGCACGGCGGCGACGGCGGTGCCGGCCAGGATGCCCAGTTCGGGCGTCAAGCCCCACTCCTTGACGCCATGCGCGGTGATGTAGGCCGCCAGACCGAAGAAGGCGGCATGGCCGAACGACAACAGACCCGCGAAGCCCAGCAGCAGATTGAAGGCGCAGGCGAACAGCGCGAAGCACAGCGCCTTCATCAGGAACACGGTGTAGATGCCCGTGAAGGGGGCGAGGATGCCGATGGCCAACGCGGCTGCGGCGATGATGCGGCCGTTCATTGGTCAGGCCCTCCCGAACAGGCCGGCCGGCTTGATCAGCAGGACCACGGCCATGATGACGAAAATCACGGTGGAGGACGCCTCGGGCCAGAACACCTTGGTCAGGCCCTCGACCAGCCCCAGCCCATAGCCGGTGATGACCGAGCCGAGGATCGAGCCCATGCCGCCGATCACCACCACGGCGAACACGATGATGATCAGGTTCGAGCCCATCACCGGATTGACCGAATAGATCGGCGCCGCCATCACCCCCGCCAGTCCGGCCAGCGCGACGCCGCCGCCATAGGTCAGGGTGATCATCACCGGCACGTTGATGCCGAAGGCGCGCACCAGGGTGGGGTTCTCGGTGGCGGCGCGCAGATAGGCGCCCAGCCGGGTCTTCTCGATCACCGCCCAGGTGCCCAGGCACAGCACCAGCGAGGCGACCACCACCCAGGCGCGGTAGGTGGGCAGGAACATGAAGCCCAGATTGGTCCCGCCTTGCAGGCTGGGCGGGATGGCGTAGGGCTGGCCCGAGATGCCATAGACGTGGCGGAAGCCGCCCTCGATGACCAGCGCCAGCCCGAAGGTCAGCAGCAATCCGTAAAGATGGTCCAGGTCGTAAAGCCTGCGCAGCATCAACCGCTCGACCACCACGCCGAAGGCGCCCACCACCAGCGGCGCCAGGATCAGCGCCCCCCAATAGGGCAGCCCGGCATATTGCAGCAGCAGCCAGGCGACGAAGGCGCCCATCATGTATTGGGCGCCGTGGCTGAAATTGATGATGTTGAGAAGGCCGAAGATCAGCGCCAGCCCCAGGCTCAGCAGCGCGTAGAAGGCGCCGTTGATGAGGCCCAGGAGAAGCTGCCCGAACAGGGCCTGCGGCGGGATTCCGATCAGTTCGAACATG
>JADFZP010000028.1:11374-12589 GCA_015232485.1 Alphaproteobacteria bacterium | reverse complement strand
CGCCGGGGAGGCGCGATCACCTCCCCGGCTGGACTCTCACTTCTTGACCAGCGGGCAATCGCCCTTTTCCAACGGGCGGTAGGCCTCGTCGCCGGGGATGGTGCGGACCACCTTGAGGTAATCCCAGGGCTGCTTGGACTCGGCGGGCTTCTTGACCTGGGCCAGATACATGTCGTGGATCATGCGGCCGTCGGCGCGCACCTTGCCGTCCTTGGCGAAGAAGTCCTTGACGGGCATTTCGCGCAGCTTGGCCGAGACGGCGACGCCGTCGTCGGTTCCGGCCGCGTCGATCGCCTTCAGGTACTGCATCACCGACGAGTAGACGCCGGCATGGATCATGGTCGGCATCTTGCCGGTCTTTTCCTTGAAGCGCTTGGCGAAGGCGCGGCTTTCGTCATCGGCGTCCCAGTAGAAGCCGGTGGTCATCAGCAGGTCCTTGGCGGTGTCAAGGCCCAGCGAATGAATGTCGGTGATGAAGATCAACAAGCTGGCCAAGCTTTGGCCGCTGTCGGTGATGCCGAATTCCTTGGCCTGCTTGATGGCGTTGATGGTGTCCTGGCCGGCATTGGCGAGGCCGATGATCTTGGACTTCGACGCCTGCGCCTGAAGCAGGAACGACGAGAAGTCCGCGTTGGGGAAGGGATGGCGCACTTGGCCGACCACCTTGCCGCCGTTCTCCTTGACCACCGCCGCCGTGTCGCCTTCCAGCGCGTGGCCGAAGGCGTAATCGGCGGTCAGGAAGAACCAGGAGTCTCCACCCTGCTTGACGACGGCCTTGCCGGTGCCGACCGCCATCGCATAGGTGTCGTAAGCCCAGTGGAAGCCGGTCTCCGAGCAGGCCTTGCCGGTCAGCGCGGTCGAGGCGGCGCCCGACACGATGTCGATCTTCTTGCGCTCGCGCGCCACTTCGCGCACCGCCAGCGCCACCGCCGAGGTCACCAGATCGGTGATCACGTCGACGCCCTCGCTGTCGTACCATTTGCGGGCGATGGCCGAGGAGATGTCGGCCTTGTTCTGGTGGTCGGCCGAAACGACCTCGACCGCGGCGCCCTTCACCTTGCCGCCGAAATCGGCGACCGCCATCTCGGCGGCGACCACGCTGCCCTGGCCGGACAGGTCGGAATAGGTGCCCGACAGATCGGTCAGCACGCCGATCTTGACCTTGTTGTCCGAAATCTGCGCCTGCGCGGCGCCCGCCATCATCATGGCGCACGC
>JADFZP010000028.1:0-11274 GCA_015232485.1 Alphaproteobacteria bacterium | reverse complement strand
ACCCGGCCGTGTTCGACGACGTAGTGGCGGGTCGCCACCGTGGCGGCGAAGCGGAAGTTCTGCTCGACCAGCAGGATGGTGAAGCCCTTGGCCTGCAAATCGCGGATGATCGCGCCGATGTGCTGCACGATGACCGGGGCCAAGCCCTCGGTCGGCTCGTCGAGCAGCAGCAGTTCGGCGCCGGTGCGCAGGATGCGGGCGATCGCCAGCATCTGCTGCTCGCCGCCCGACAGCTTGGTTCCTTGGCTGGTGGCGCGCTCGGCCAAGCGGGGGAAGAGTTCCAGCACCTCGGCCGTGGTCATGCCGCCCTTGCGCACCACCGGCGGCAGTTCCAGGTTTTCGCGCACGTTCAGGCTGGCGAAGATGCCGCGTTCCTCGGGGCACCAGGCGATGCCCATCCGCGCGATGCGGTTCGAGGACAGGCCGATCGTCTCGGCGCCGCCGAAACGGATGGCGCCGCGCCGCTGGCGGACCACGCCCATCACCGATTTCATGGTGGTGGTCTTGCCGGCGCCGTTGCGGCCCAGCAGGGTCACCACCTCGCCGCGGCGCACGTCGAAATCCATGCCATGCAGGATGTGGGACTCGCCGTACCACGCCTCGAGGCCGCGCACTTCCAGCAGGGCGTCATCCATGGCCGGACCCCATATAGGCTTCGATGACCTCGGGATTGGACGAGATCTCGGCATAGCTTCCCTCGGCCAGCACCTCGCCCCGTTGCAAGACGGTGATGCGGTCGGACAGGTCGGCGACCACTGAAAGGTTGTGCTCGACCATCAGGATGGTGCGATTGGCCGAGACGCGGCGGATCAACTGGGCGACCCGGTCGACATCGCCATGCGCCATGCCGGCCATCGGCTCGTCGAGCAGCAGCATCTCGGGATCGAGCGCCAAAGTCGTGGCGATCTCCAGCGCCCGCTTGCGGCCATAGGCCAGTTCGCCGGCCGGAACGTCGCGGAAATCGGCCAGCCCGACCGAGTCCAGCAGTTCCTCGGCGCGCTCGTGCAGGCCGAGCAGGCTGCGCTCGGAGCGCCAGAACTGGAACGAATTGCCCAGCTTGCGCTGAAGGGCGACGCGCACATTCTCCAGCGCGGTGAGATTGGGGAACACCGCCGAAATCTGGAACGAGCGCACCAGCCCCATGCGGGCGATGTCGGCCGGGTTGGCGCGGGTGATGTCGCGACCCTTGTAGTGGATGGTCCCCTCGGTCGGCGCCAGGAACTTGGTCAGCAGGTTGAAGCAGGTGGTCTTGCCGGCGCCGTTGGGGCCGATCAGGGCGTGGATGTCGCCCCGCCGCACCCTCAGCGCGACCGAGTGGACGGCGAAGAAGCCCTTGAACTCCTTGGTCAGTCCGCTGGTCTCGAGGATGATGTCGTCGTCCATCCGTCAAAGCTCCCGGGCGCGGGCGCGCAGGTGGAATTTCTGGATCTTGCCGGTCGAGGTCTTGGGCAGCGGCCCGAACACCACCGTGCGGGGCACCTTGAAGCGGGCCATGTTCTCCTTGGCCCAAGCGATCAGGTCGCCCTCGGTCAGATCGTCGAAGCCGCTTTTCACGGTGATGAAGGCGCAGGGCGTCTCGCCCCATTTCTCGTCGGGGCGGGCGACCACCGCGACTTCCAGGATCGCCGGATGGCGATACAGGATGTCTTCCACCTCGATCGACGAGATGTTCTCGCCGCCCGAGATGATGATGTCCTTCGACCGATCCTTGAGTTGGACGTAGCCATCGGGGTGCAGCACCCCCAAATCGCCGGTGTGGAACCACCCGCCCGCGAAGCATTCCTCGGTGGCGGTGGGGTTCTTGAAGTAGCCCTTCATGGTGATGTTGCCGCGGAAGAACACCTCGCCCATGGTCTGGCCGTCGGCCGGCACCGGGGTCATGTGGACCGGGTCCATCACGGTGATGTCTTCCTGCACCTGGTAGGGCACGCCCTGGCGGGCCATCAGGCGGGCCTGCTCGTCCTGCGGCAACACGTCCCATTCGCGCTTCCAGGCGCACACGGCGGCCGGGCCGTAGACCTCGGTCAGGCCGTAGACATGGGCCATCTTGAAGCCGGCGGCGCTCATCGCGGCCAGCACGGGGGCGGGGGGCGCCGCGCCGGCGGTCATCACCTTGACCTGATGGTCGAAGGCGCGGCGCTCGTCGGGGCGGGCGTTGATGACGAAGCCCAGCACGGTGGGCGCCGCGCAGAAATGGTCGACGCGCTGGTCGGCGATGGCGTCGAAGATGTTCTTGGCGCTGACCCGGCGCAGGCACACCGAGGTGCCGGCGACGGCGGCCAGCGTCCAGGGGAAGCACCAGCCGTTGCAGTGGAACATCGGCAGCGTCCACAGATAGACCGGATGCGAAGGCATCGTCCAGCCGACCACGTTGCCGATGGCGTTGAGATAGGCGCCGCGGTGATGGGTGACCACGCCCTTGGGATTGCCGGTGGTGCCCGAGGTGTAGCTGAGCGCGATGGCGTCCCATTCGTCCTTGGGCAGGCTCCACGCGAAATCGGGATCGCCGTCGGCCAGGAAGGCCTCGTAGTCGATCTCGCCCAACAGCTTGCCGCCGCTGTTGTCGTCGATGCCGATCACCAACGGTTTCGGCCGGCTGGTCATGGTCAGGGCCTTGGCCACCACGTCCGACAATTCGGCGGCGACCATCAGGACCTTGGCCTCGCCATGATCCAGGATGAAGGCGATCGCCTCGGGGTCGAGGCGGGTGTTGATGGTGTTGAGCACCGCGCCGATCATCGGCACGCCGAAATGGCTTTCATAGATCGCCGGGATGTTGGTGGCGATGATCCCCACCGTGTCCTTGTGGCCGATGCCGCGCCGCGCCAGGGCCGACGCCAAGCGGCGGCAGCGGGCGTAGGTTTCGGCCCAGGTGTAGGACACGCCTTCGTAAATCACCGACGTGTAATCGGGATAAACACGGGCGGCGCGTCGCAGCAGGCTCAACGGAGACAGGGGAGCGAAGTTCGCCTCGTTCTTGTCGAGACAAAGGTCATAGGGGGACTCGATGGTCACGACTTGCCTCCCAACCAAATTCTTGCTTTCCATGATCTTTACGGAACGACCGTGGCCAGAGTGTTTTCGAAATGTAACGAATCGTAACCGCCGCTTTCCTGCGCTATGCGGCGCGCGTCGGCGGCCCTATACTTGGCGGAATGGGCAGCGGGGAGGACCGACGCCATGCGGGCCGCCGAGGCGCCCTCCACCCGGCAGGGGCTGGTGCTGGCGGGCCTCGATCACATCAATCAGGGGATCACGATCTTCGATCGCCGGTTGCGGCTGGTCGCCTGCAACCGCAAGCTGATCGATCTGTTGGAGTTCCCGCCGGATCTGGCCAAGCCGGGCACCCATTTCTCGGCCTTCATGCGCTACAACGCCGAGCGCGGCGAGTACGGCCCCGGCGACCCCGACGAGTTGACCGCCGAGCGGGTGCGCCAGGCGCAATCCTTCCAGCCCCATTTCTTCGAGCGCCTGCGCCCCAACGGCCGCATCATCCAGGTGCGTGGCGACCCGGTGCCGGGCGGAGGCTTCGTCGCCGTCTATACCGACGTGACCGAGCAACGCCAGCACGAGCGCCAGATCCACGAAGAGAAGATCGGCCTGGAATCGCGGCTGCGCCTGATCACCGACGCGGTTCCGGCGCTGATCGCCTATGTCGACCGCGACCTATGCTATCAATTCGCCAACAAGGGCTACGCCGAGTGGTTCGGCTATTCCAAGACCGGCATCATCGGCAAGCGGGTGGCCGAGGTGCTGGGCACCCGCCTGTGGGACGAGATCGGCCCGCATCTGCGCCGCGCCCTGACCGGCGACCGGGTCTCCTACGAATACGAAAACCCGCTGCCCACCGGCTTGACCGTGCATGCCCGCAGCACGGTGGTGCCCGAAATCGGCGAGGGCGACGAGGTGGTGGGCCTGTTCGTCTTGTCCTTCGACATCACCGAGCAGAAGAAGGCCGAGGCGGCCCTGATCAAGGCGCAGCAGATGGAGGCGGTGGGGCAACTCACCGGCGGGCTGGCGCATGATTTCAACAACCTGCTGACCATCATCATCGGCAATCTGTCGGCGATGGCCGAGCGGCCCGGCTCGGCGGCCCTGGCCGACATGCTTGAACCGGCCCTGGGCGCGGCGCGGCGTGGCGCCGAATTGACCCGGCGGCTGCTCGCCTTTTCGCGACGCCAATCGCTGGAGCCGGTCACCGTCGAGGTCGACGGGCTGGTGGCCGGCATGGTGCGGATGCTGCGCCGCTCGCTGAAGGCCCAGGTCGAGATCGTGCTGTCGGCCCGCGGCGAGCCGCTGTTCGCCCTGGTCGATCAGAGCCAGCTTGAGAACGCCTTGCTCAATCTGGCGCTCAACGCCCGCGACGCCATGCCGGGCGGCGGGCGGTTGTCGATCGCCACGGCGGCGGCGCGGCTGGACGAGCCGTGGGGATTCGACGTCGCCGTGCCGGCCGGCGACTACGTGCAAATCGTCGTCGAGGACGACGGCGGCGGCATGGACGCCGCCACCGTGTCCCGCGCCTTCGAGCCCTTCTTCACCACCAAGGAGGTGGGCGCCGGCAGCGGCTTGGGCCTGTCGATGGTCTATGGCTTCGTCAAGCAGTCGGGTGGTTTCATCCGCCTGGACAGCGCGCCGGGGCAGGGGACGCGGGTCACCATCCTGTTGCCCGCCGCGCCGCCCCCCCAAGATGGCGCCGAACCGGCCCCTCTCGCCCGCCCGCCCAAGGCGCGCAGCCGTCTGGTGTTGCTGGTCGAGGACGAGCGCGACGTGCGCGCGGTGATCCGCCGCCAACTTACCGATCTTGGCCACAAGGTGCTCGAAGCGGGCGACGGCCACGAGGCGTTGGCCCTGCTCGCCGCCGTCGAGGAGGTGCAGGTGCTGGTCAGCGACGTGCTGATGCCGGGTGGAATCGACGGGGTGACGCTGGCCCGCCGCGCCCGCGAGCTGCGTCCCGACCTCGCCGTGGTGCTGATCAGCGGCTGGTCCGACGAGCGCGAGGGTGGGGGCGGGTTTCCGCTGCTGCGCAAGCCCTTCGACGCCGAGGCGCTCGGCGCGATGGTCGACCGATGACCGGCCCGCTGATCTTCGTGGTCGAGGACGACCGCGACGTCGGGCGGCTGATCTGCTCGACGCTCGAAGGCTATGGCTACCGCACCGAGCACTTCGTCCTGGCCCGCGACCTGATGGGCCGGCTGCGCCAAGCCCGCCCGGCGCTGGTGGTGGTCGACCTCGGCCTGCCCGACCGCGACGGCTTGCAGGTGGTGCGCGACCTGCAAGAGGCCGGCGGCTTCCCGGTCATCATCCTGACGGGCCGCGGCCACACCAGCGACCGCGTGCTGGGCCTGGAATTCGGCGCCGACGATTACGTCGTCAAACCCTTCGAGCCCCGCGAACTGGTGGCCCGCGTGCGCAGCGTGTTGCGCCGCTTCGAGCGCGCCGCCGAGTCCCTTCCCGCCGGCAAAGGCACCGCGCGTTTCGCCGGCTGGTCGTTCGAGACCGAATCACAGACGCTGATCGCGCCCCACGGCGCCGCCGCAGTGCTGGGCACCGCCGAATCCGATCTGCTGAAAGCCCTGCTGCGCCGCCCCAACCGCATCCTGTCGCGGGCCTTCCTGCTCGACCTCAAGGGCGACGCCGCCGATCCCGGCCCCTTCGACCGCTCGATCGACGTCCGCATGTCGCGCCTGCGCAAACGCCTGGGCGAGGACCCGCACGATCCGCGGATACTGAAAACCATCTACGGCGCCGGCTACATGCTTTGCGCGCAGGTGGGGTGGGAGTAGGGTGGGTTCCCTCTTGCACATGGGTCGCAAAGAGAATATTTTTCTTTCTTCCTTACATCCTTGCTTCGGGTTCGCGCCATGCTAGCCAAGATGACCTCCAAGAACCAACTCACCCTTCCCAAAGCGGTAGTCGCAGCCGTAAAAGGGGCGGAATATTTTGATGTGAGCGAGGAAAACGGGCGCATTGTCCTCACGCCGGTGCGAATTGGTCGCGCCGACGCGGTGCGAATCAAGCTCGAGGAGCTTCAACTGTCCGAGGCCGATGTTGCCGACGCCGTCGCCTGGGCGCGCCGGTCGGAATGAATCCGCGTCGCTTGGTGCTCGACACCAATGTTCTGGTTTCCGCCATGCTGTTTCGCAGCGGGTCGACGGTCTGGCTGCGCGAGGCGTGGCAGGCCGAGGCCATCATCCCGCTCGTCAGCAGGAACACCGCCTCTGAACTTCTACGCGTCCTCAGCTATCCAAAATTCGCCCTTGACGCCAACGCCCGCGAGGATCTCCTGGCGGATTATCTACCGTGGTGCGAGGCGGTGGTGGTCCCGGTTCCGCCTCCTGTCGTGCCCCACTGCCGCGACGACTTCGACCAGCCGTTCTTGGAACTTGCGCTCGCTGGCGGCGCCGACGCCCTGGTCACCGGCGACCGCGACCTACTTGCCCTGGCAGGGACCTTTCGGGTGCCCATCGTCACGCCGGCCGAGATGAAGGGTTGGCTGCTGGCCGCGAGTGCGCTCGCGTGAGAACACCGAAACAGCCGGGTCAATCCGGCGATACCGAAAACACCGGCCAAGCCCCGTATGGGCGCGGGGGGTGCGGGACGACGGCGCCGGCCTCGATCATCTCGGCCGACGCGGCGACCGGTTCGCCCCGCCGATCCAGGAATAGGCAGCCGTAGGTCTCGGTGGGCAGCCGGCCGGCCAGAGCCAGCGCCTCGTCTCGCGCCTTGAGCAGCGTTTCGACCACCTCGCGCGGATCGAAGGGTTGGCTCGTGCGAACCGCCGCGAAGGCTTGACCGTTCTGGCACATGGCGTTGCGGACGATGTGTTCGGCGAGGGCGTCGGGCGACAGGACCGTCTTGCCCGCCGCCGCCCAGACGAGATGGCCAAGCGACAAGTAATCGCGATGCAGCCGCGCCAGATCGACCGCGTCACGCGCCTCCGACCGGCTGGCGCCGGCCATCACCTTGTTGACCGCGAGGTCGGCGTCGTGAAGGCGGAAGCCGAACACCGGGTCTTCGACGACCGGGAAAAAGCGGACGACGGTATCGTCCATCCATTGGACGACGGTCTCTTCGCCGCCGTCGCGGATCATGGCCTCGGCCATACTGTATTGGAGCACGGTCACCGAAACCTGGAACCCACCCTCCTTCAGAGTATCGATGTCGCGCTCGGCCTGCGCCACGACTTGCCGTTCGTCCTGCTGGAAGATGTCGATGTCGTCCGACTGGCGAAAGGCGGTCCGATTGAGGACCGTACCGCCAGCGACATAGCTTTCGAGCGAGCGGTTCTTGCGGATCGCTTCCAAAATCCGGCGCTGTAACCGGGTGATGGTCATCGCAGCAGCGCCTCGATCTCGCGGCCGAGCAGGAATCCCTCGCGACCGCCGCGTTGACGCAAGTTCCTGGCGATCAGCCGGGCCTGCTCGCGGTCGATCCCGCCCTCGCGATCGATCGCGAGATTGTCGAAGCAGCGGGCGCCGAACCGATCGAGGGCGGCGCGGCAGAGATCCTGGTAATCCATGGCTCGAATATAGAACCGGCTTGGACGCCCGGCAATCACGCCCGCGCCGGTACCGCCGTCTTGCCCAGCGCCATCAGCACGGTGCCGACGATCGCCTTGGCGTCGAGGCCGGCTTGTTCATACTGGCGGGCGGGGGTGTCGTGCTCGATGAAGACGTCGGGCAGGACCAGCGGGCGCACCTTCAGGCCGCGGTCGAGCAGGCCTTGGGTCGCCAGGAAATGCAGGACGTGCGAGCCGAAGCCACCGATCGAGCCTTCCTCGACGGTGATCAGCACCTCGTGTTCGGTGGCCAGACGGCGCAGCAGCGCCTGATCGAGCGGCTTGGCGAAGCGGGCGTCGGCGACGGTGGCCGAGATGCCGCGCGCCGCCAGGTCTTCGGCGGCCTTCAGGCATTCGGCGAGGCGGGTGCCCAGGCTGAGCAGGGCGACGGTGGCGCCTTCGCGCAGCACCCGGCCTTGGCCGATCTCAAGCGCTTGGCCGCGCTCGGGCAGGGTCAGGCCGACGCCCTCGCCGCGCGGATAGCGGAACGCCGAGGGGCCTTGGTCCCAGGCGGCGGCGGTGGCGACGGCGTGCATCAGCTCGAGCTCGTCGGCCGGGGCCATCAGCACCATGTTGGGGATGCAGCCCAGGAAGGCCAAATCGAAACTGCCGGCATGGGTGGCGCCGTCGGCGCCCACCAACCCGGCGCGGTCGATGGCGAAGCGCACCGGCAAATTCTGCAAGGCCACGTCGTGGACCAACTGGTCATAGCCGCGTTGCAGGAAGGTCGAATAGATGGCGGCGAATGGCTTCAGGCCGTCGCAGGCGAGGCCGGCGGCGAAGGTCACCGCGTGCTGCTCGGCGATGCCGACATCGAAGAAGCGGGTCGGGAAGCGCTGCTCGAATTTGTCGAGGCCGGTGCCGGCCGGCATGGCGGCGGTGATCGCCACGATGGCCGAGTCGTGCTCGGCCTCGGCGATCAGGGCGTTCGCGAACACCGAGGTGTAGCTGGGCGCGTGCAACTTGGGCTTGGCCAGGGCGCCGGTCACCACGTCGAAGCGGCCGACGCCGTGATACTTGTCGGCGGCGGCCTCGGCCGGCGGATAGCCGCGGCCCTTCTGGGTCACCACATGGACGAGGATCGGCTTCGGCTCGTTGGCGTTGCGCACGTTGCGCAGCACCGGCAGCAGATGGTCGAGATTGTGCCCGTCGATCGGCCCGACATAATAGAAGCCCATCTCCTCGAACAGCGTGCCGCCGCCCGAGACCATGCCGCGCGCGTATTCCTCGGCGCGGCGCGCGGCGCGCTCCAGCGGGCCGGGGAACATCGCGGCCAAGTCCTTGGCGAGATGGCGCAGCGAGCGATAGGGCCGCGACGACAAGAGGCGCGACAGATAGGCGCTCATCGCGCCGACCGGCGGGGCGATCGACATGTCGTTGTCGTTCAGCACCACGATCAGCCGCGAATCCATCGAGCCGGCGTTGTTCAGCGCCTCATAGGCCATGCCGGCGCTCATCGCGCCGTCGCCGATCACCGCCACGACATGGTTCGAGGCCCCCTTCATGTCGCGCGCCACCGCCATGCCCAGCCCGGCCGAGATGCTGGTCGAGCTGTGGCCGGCGCCGAACGGGTCGTATTCGCTTTCGGCGCGGCGGGTGAAGCCGGACAGGCCGTCGCCCTGGCGCAGGCTGCGCATGCGGTCGCGCCGGCCGGTCAGGATCTTGTGCGGATAGCACTGGTGGCCGACGTCCCAGATCAGGCGGTCGTTTGGCGTTTCGAAGACGTGGTGCAGGGCGACGGTCAGTTCGATGACGCCCAGCCCGGCGCCAAGATGGCCGCCGGTCAGCGAGACGACGTCGATCATCTCGCGGCGCACCTCGTCGGCCAGTTGGCGCAGTTCCTCGGTATCGAACCCGCGGATGTCGGCGGGGCTCTCGACGGAGTCGAGGAGCGGCGTCTTGCCCTGATCGCTCAAAGGATCGTCCCTTTCGGTTTCATACCGGCGAGCCGATAAATCGATTCGCGATGGCGGCTTTATCCATCAGTTGCGACGCGTGACCACGAAGCGGGCCACGGCTCGCAACGGGTCGGCGCGCTCCTC
Source organism: Alphaproteobacteria bacterium (assembly GCA_015232485.1). Taxonomy (GTDB): domain Bacteria; phylum Pseudomonadota; class Alphaproteobacteria; order Rhodospirillales; family Magnetospirillaceae; genus JADFZP01. The sequence continues at coordinate 1,674 of JADFZP010000028.1, read as the reverse complement.
GAAGGGGTCGAGGTGGCGTACCGCCTGATCGGCCAGCATCTCGGCCTGGGCGCGGGCGCGCTCGGGCCCCAGCAGCGAGACGAAGGTGACCTTGCCGGCCGCCTCGTCCTTGCCCACCGCCTTGCCGACCTCCTCGGCGTCGCCCTCGACGTCGAGCAGGTCGTCGGTGATCTGGAAGGCCAGCCCCAGATCGTGGGCGTAGGCGCGCAGGCAATGGCGGAGTTGGTGCGGCGCCTTGCCGAGGATGGCCCCGGCCTCGCAGGAAAAGGCGATCAGCCGGCCGGTCTTCAATTGTTGCAGACGGGTTACGGCGGCCATGTCCATCGGCGTGTCGCCGGCCATCAGGTCCAGCATCTGCCCGGCGATCATGCCGTAGAAGCCGGCCGCCCCGGCCAATTCGCGCACCAGCTCGCAGCGGACCGCCGGATCGGCGTGGGTGTCGGGATGGGCCAGCACGTCGAAGGCGCGGGTCAGCAGCGCGTCGCCGGCCAGCAGCGCCGTCGCCTCGTCGAATTTGCGGTGGCAGGTCGGCCGTCCGCGCCGCAGATCGTCGTCGTCCATGCAGGGCAGGTCGTCGTGGACCAGCGAGTAGCAATGGACCATCTCGATCGCCGCCGCGGCGCGCAAAGCCGACGAGTGCGAGACGCGGAACAGTTCGGCGGCCGAAAGCAGCAGGAAGGGCCGCAGCCGCTTGCCGCCTCCCAAGCTGGCGTAGCGCATGGCGTCGTGCAGTCGCGCCTCGGCGCCGCCTTCGCCGGGCGGCAGCAACTGGTCGAGTTGATCGTTCACCGCTTCCGCGGCTTCGCTCAGCGCCTGTTTGAGGGCGGGTTCCATATCTTGCCTCATCCGATGTCGGCCGGCTCGGTGGTGATGGCGCCGTTGGCGCCGACCAGGATGCGTTCGACCTTGGCCTGGGCCTCGCGCAGCTTGGCCTCGCAATGGCGCCGCAGCAGGGCGCCGCGCTCATAGGCGCCGATCGACTCGTCGAGGCGGCCCTTGCCCTCTTCGAGTTGGCGGACGATGCGCTCGAGTTCGGCGAGCGCGTCCTCGAAGCTCATGGCGGCGATGTCGGCGGGGATCTCGGTCATCTTCAGATCCCCATCAGGGTGCGGACGTGCAGGGCGACGCTGGCGGCCAGCGCGTCCAGATCGTAGCCGCCCTCGAGCACCGAGACCACCCGATGATCGCAGCATTCCGCGGCGACCTTCAGCAACTCGGCGGTCACCCAGCCGTAATCGGCGGTGGTCAGGCGCAGATGGGCCAGCGGGTCCGCGGCGTGCGCGTCGAAGCCGGCCGAAATCAGGATCATGTCGGGTTTGAATTCGCGTAAGCGCGGCAGGATCAATTCGGCATAGGCGGTGCGGAAATCGTCGCCGCCCGATCCGGGCGCCAATCCGACGTTCAACACGTTGTTGGCCACGCCGGTCTCGCTGGGCGCGCCGGTGCCGGGATAGCAGGGCCATTGATGGCTGGACGCGTAGAAGAAGTCCGGGTCCTCGCCCAGGATGTGCTGCGTGCCATTGCCGTGATGGACGTCGAAATCGACCACCGCGACGCGCCGCAAGCCATGCGCGACTCGCGCGTGGTAGGCGCCGATCGCCGCGTTGTTGAACAGGCAAAAGCCCATCGCGCGGTCGAACTCGGCGTGATGGCCGGGCGGGCGCACGGCGCAGA
>JADFZP010000027.1 GCA_015232485.1 Alphaproteobacteria bacterium | reverse complement strand
TGGCCGATCGTCAGGTCGTCGTCGACGCCCCTGATCCCGTCCAGGCTATGTGCCGCGACGTGCAGGGCGCGGCGTTCGGTTTCCGAGCCGATCAGGCCGCTGAAATGGGCGATACCGCCGGTCACGTTGACGTTGACCAGGGACGGGTCGAGCCAGGGTTGCTCGGCCACGATGCGCTGCAACTCCTCCTCCAGGGCCTCGTCGTCGCCGGGCGCGGCGGATTGGGGGGCGCGGCGGCCGGCCAGGGCGCGCAGCAGGTCCGAGCGGCTGACGATCCCCACCACGCGGCCGTCGCGCACCACCGGCACGCGTTTGACGCGGCGTTTGTCGAACAGGTCGAGCACCTCGTCGAGCGCGGTGTCCTCGTCGATGGTGATGACCTCGGCGGTCATCACGTCGGCGGCGCGGGTGCCGTGGGTCTTGATGTAATCGGCGGCGGCCAGCGGGCGGCCGGCCAGCAGCGTGGCCCACCACGAGCGGCGGCGCTCGCCCTGTTCGACGCGCCACATCAAGTCGGCCTCGCTGACGATGCCGACCAGCCGGCCATCCTTTTCGACCACCGGCACGCCGCTGATGCGCCGTCGCAGCAGCATGTCGGCGACCACGGTCAGCGGGGTGTCGGGCAGGATGGTGGCGACCTCGCGGGTCATGATCTCGGCGGCTCGCATGCGCTTCCTCCTCTGGCTCACACCCTTTGGGCGCCGTAGTAAAGCTGGACGGTATGCTTGGCCTCGGCGAAGAACAGCCAGCGTTCGATCAGCATGCCGATCGCGATCGACAGCGCCGCCAGCACCGTCACCGGCGTGGCGACCATCGGCGCCAGCGCGGCCAGCGCGGTGGCCACCAATGGCACCCCGAAGCCCAGCACCCGCGACAGGGTGCGCAGCCGGGTCGAATGCTTGCGCCCCAGCGAGAATCCCATTTCCTTGATCAGGTAGTTGTCCTCGCTGTGCGGCGATTCGAGAAAGCGGGTGGGGCCGATCCGCCCCAGCCCGGTGGCGCTTTCCGGCGTGCTGTTGGCCGGCCGGGTCTCGATGAAGATCCAATAGCCTTCCTTGAGCAGGATGGTCGCCGCGATGATCAGCGTCACCGCCACGTCGAATTCCGGCGAACCACCCCCCCACAGATGCATCAACGCGTTGAGGAACACCGCGCCGATCATCAGCCCGATCGCCATGTAATTGGGCACCACCCAGGCGTTGTGCCATTGATGGATGGTCTTCAGCGAGGCGTAGATCATGCCGGTGCAAATCACCGTGACCACCGCGCCGACCGCGGTCAGCGCGCCGGCCACCAGCGTCACCCGGCCCTCGCTTCCCAGCCACCCCCAGGACAGCGCCAGCACCAGGGCCGGCATGTAGGTCAGCACCGAGGCCACCCCCTCGCGCGACAGCCACGACGAGCGCCATTGCGACAGCGCCCGCCACGCCCGCTCGGGCCGCCCCAGATGGACCATCGAGGCCAGCAGTCCCGCCGTCACCAGCCCCAGGGCGAGAGCCAAGGCGACAATCGCGAAGCCGCGGCTGTCGGGCAGGGCGCCGCTGGGCGCCATCAGTCCCAGCAGAAACAGCAGGCCATAGCCCGCCCCCGCCGCCGTCGTGAAGAAGATGATCGAGAATGCCGGATGCATGGCGTCACCGTGACAGCAGGCGGTCCACCCAATTCAGCAACGCGTTGTCATTGCTGACCTCGAGCTCGCGCCGGCCACCCTCGATGGCCACCGGCATGACCTTCTTGGGGCGCGGCGGCAGGTATTTGTTGACCGGCTTGTAGCCCATCTCGGGCATCAGATCGTATCCATCCCGCTCGCGGACCAGCGTCGAGACGTTCGAGTTGGGATCGCCCAGATCGCCGAAATGGCGCGCCGAGACCGGGCAGACCATCACGCAGGCCGGCACCCGGTCGACCTCTTCCAGGTTCTTGTTGTAGATGCGGTCGATGCACAGCGTGCATTTCTTCATCACGCCGACATCGCTGTCGAACTCCCGCGCGCCGTAGGGGCAAGCCCACGAGCACAGCTTGCAGCCGATGCACAGATCCTCGTTGACCAGCACGATGCCGTCCTCGGCCCGCTTGTACGAGGCGCCGGTCGGGCAGACCGTCACGCATTCGGGCGTCTCGCAATGCAGGCAGGATTTCGGAAAATGCGTGGTGCGCGAGGTGCCGCAACCGAGGTGCTGGTCGTCGGCGCCGGCCTCGAAGGTGTGGATGCGGTTGAACCACACGCCGTCGGGATCGCGGCCATAGGGTTCCAGATCGGTCAAGGGCGCCATATGGCCGCCCGAGTTCCACTCCTTGCAGGCCACCGCGCAGGCGTGGCAGCCGACGCACAGATCCAGATCGATGACGAGGCCCAGCTTCTTGGCGTTGGCGGTGGGGGTCGGCAAACTGGTCACGATTCGGTCCTCCCTTCGCGCTTGGCCCGCGACCGCGCGCCGTATTTCAAGATGCCGGGCGAGGGCGTCAGGCCGGGCGGCAGCTTCTGCGCCTCGAACACGGGAACCGTCTCGCCGGCCTCGGCGGCGGGTTCGATGCGGATGCGCAGATCGTACCAGGCCGCCTGGCCGGTCACCGGATCGGCGTTGGAATAGCGATAGCCGCCGCGTTCCGGCAGCAACTCGTTGATGATGTGGTTGAGCAGGAAGCCCTGGTGGAATTCCGGCGCCTCGGGCTTCAGGTTCCAGGCGCCTTGGCGCTTGCCGACCGCGTTCCAGGTCCACACGGTGTGGATGTTGACGCCCTCCATCAGCTTGCAGCGCGCCTTGACCCGGCCGTGCGGGCTGGTCAGCCACACCCAGTCGCCGTCCTCCAGGCCCAGGTCGCGGGCCAGCGAGCGGCCGACGAAGATTTCGTTGTGGGCGTATATCTGGCGCAGCCAGGCGTTCTGAGAATGCCACGAGTGATACATCGGCATCGGCCGCTGGGTGATGGCGTGCACCGGGAACTCGTCCTCGTCGAAGGCCGCCTCCTCGAACGGCTTGTGCCAGAAGGGCAGCGGGTCGAAATAGGTCTCGACGCGCTCGCGCTTGGCGGCCGGCGGCTGGACGGCGCCATGGCCGCGCGCCGCCAGCCGGAAGCGCTGCAACGGCTCGCTCCAGATCTGGTGGATGATCGGTTTGGCGTCGGGCAGAAAGCCCATGGCGACGGCGTCTTCCAGATAGTCCTTGTTGGCGTGCTTGAAGTAATGCTGCTCGGGCGGCAGCTCCCACCGCCAGAAGCATTCGTTTTCGAGATAGCGTTCGATCTGGTTCGGATTGGGCTCGCCCTTGCCGTGCTTGTCGCCCTTCGCTCCGCGCCAGCCGGCCAGCGGGCCGATGCCAGGCGCGCGCTGATGGTTGACGATGTAGTCGGAATAGCCGCCGGGGTAACGCGGCGCGCCGTCCTCGCGGGTGAAGCCGGCCAAGCCCAGCCGGGCGCCCAGATCGATCAGCACGTCCTGGAACGGCCGCACGTCGCGGTCGGGCTGGATCACCGGGCGGCGGATGGCGTCGCCCGGTCCCTCGGCGCCGCCGATCGGCCGGTCGAGCAGCGAGATGCAGTCCCAGCGTTCCAGATAGGTGGTGTCGGGCAGCACCAGATCGGCGAAGGCCACCGTCTCGGAATCGAAGGCGTCGGAATAGACGATGAAGGGGATGCGATAGCGCCCGGTGTCGGGGTCGCGATCGGTCAGCATGCGCATCACGTCGGGCGTGTGCATCGACGAGTTCCACGCCATGTTCGCCATGTAAAGGAACAGCGTGTCGATCGGATAGGGGTCACCCGCCCAGGCGTTGGTGATGACCATGTGAAGCATGCCGTGGATCGACAGCGGCGCGTCCCACGAGAACGCCTTGTCGATGCGCAACGGATTTCCCCGCTCGTCGACCAGCAGATCCTCGGGGCCCATCGGATAGCCGAGCGGCGCGCCGGCCAGCGGCTTGCCGGCCACCACCTCGCCGCGCCGCCCGGTGGGCTTTGGCCCCGGAGGCGTCTGGCGCGGATAGGGCGACTTGTAGCGCCAGCCGCCCGGCGTATCGACGGTGCCCAGCAGCAATTGCAGGATGTGCAGCGCCCGGCAGGTGTGGAAGCCGTTGGAATGGGCCGAGATGCCGCGCATGGCGTGCATCGCCACCGGCCGGCCGACCATCCGGTTATGGTGCCGCCCGGCCCAGTCGGTCCAAGGCTGGTCGATCACCAGCGGCCGCTCGAAGGCGACATGGGCGATCTCGCCGGCGATGCGGCGGATGTCGGCGGCGTCGATGCCGCAACGCTCGGCGACCCGCTCGGGCTGGTATTGCGGATCGAGGTAGCGCCTGACCATCAACTCGAACACAGGCGCCGCCACCCGTCCGTCGGGCAAGGTCCGGCTTCCGATCAGGGCCGGCGTGATCTCGGGCCGGGTGGCCGACACCGGCTTGTCCTCGCGGGCGTCCCAGGCGAGCGGATTTCCCTCGCCGTCGCGGGCGAACAGGCCGTCCGACGCGCCGCCGGGGTCTTGCAGCACCAGCCACGGCGCGTTGGTGTAGCGGACCAGATAATCGACGTCGATCTTGTCGTTGAGCAGCAATTCGTGGATCAGGGCCATCGCGAACAGGCCGTCGGTGCCCGGCCGGATGCCCACCCATTCGTCGGCGATCGCCGAGTAGCCCGTCTTGACCGGATTGATCGAGACGATCTTGGCGCCGGCCTGCTTCATCCGCGACAGGCCGATCTTGATCGGGTTGCTGTCGTGATCCTCGGCCACGCCGAACAGCAGCAGGTATTTGGCGCGGTCCCAATCGGGCTCGCCGAATTCCCAGAAGCCGCCGCCCAGCGTGTACATGCCGGCCGCCGCCATGTTGACCGAGCAAAATCCGCCATGCGCCGCGTAGTTGGGGGTGCCGAACTGGCTGGCCCACCAGCCGGTCAGCGACTGGCTTTGATCGCGGCCGGTGAAGAAGGCCAGCTTGGCCGGATCGTCGGCGCGGATGCGGGCCAGCCGATCGGTCAGCATGCCCATCGCCTCGTCCCACTCGATCTCGCGGAACTCGCCCTTGCCGCGGTCGCCGACCCGCAGCAACGGCTTCGACAGCTTGGCCGGCGAATATTGCTGCATGATCCCGGCCGAGCCCTTGCCGCAGATCACCCCGCGATTGACCGGGTGATGACGGTTGCCGTCGATGAAGCGGATGCGGCCGTCCTTGAGATGCACTTTGATGCCGCAGCGGCAGGCGCACATGTAACAGGTGGTGTATTTGACCTCGTCCTCGACCACCGGCGACGTGTTGACGTTCTCGCGCGGCGAGGTGTAACGCTGCCACCAGGTATTGGCGCGCGGCCGGGGATCGGCCAAGCCCGACACCGTCGTCGGCTGCGGATCGAAGGCGTAGCGCGGCATCGCGTGCCGCTCGGACGGGGAGTCATGGTTGGCCAAATTCCCACCTCTTTTGATGAACGGGACGAGATGCCCGCTTTCGCGGGCATGACGAGGCCCTTCAATGAATGACCCGCCCCGATCCCATCGCCCGCTTCAGGGCGTCGGGGATCAGGCTGGGCGTGTCGACCACCGTGACGCCGGCCTGTTCCAGGGCGCCGCGTTTCGAGGCGTAGGAGCCCTGGTTTCCCATCACGATGGCGCCGGCATGGCCCATCTTCTTGCCGACCGGCGCCGCCGCTCCGGCGATGAACGAGACCACCGGCTTGGTCATGGTGGCGGCGAATTGGGCCGCCTCCTCCTCCATGCCGCCGCCGATCTCGCCGACCAGCACCACGGCCTCGGTGTTGGGATCGTTCTCGAAGGCCTCGAGCGCGTCCTTGGTGGTGGTGCCGATCATCGGATCGCCGCCGATGCCGATGAAGGCGGACTCGCCGAAGCCGGCGCCGACCAGATTGAGGCAGATCAGCGTCCCCAGACTCCCTGAGCGCGACACCACGCCCACCGAGCCCGGCTTGAACACCCGGTCGTTGAAGGCCGGCATGATGCCCACGAAGCATTCGCCGGGGGTGACCAGACCGGCCGTGTTCGGCCCGACGATGCGGGTGCCCCGCTCCTTGGCCGCCGCGTGGATGCGCATGACGTCGTGGCTGGGGATGTGCTCGGTCAGGATGACCACCATCTTCGCCCCCGCCTCGATGGCGTCCTCGGCCGCCGCCAGCGCGGCGCCGGGCGGGATGAACATCACCGAGACGTCGAAGCCGGCCGCCTCCTTGGCGGTGGCGTAGACCGGCACGCCGCAATGGGTCTCGCCGGCCTTCTTGGGGTTGACGCCGCCCACCACGTTGGTGCCGTAGGCCTGCATCTGCTCGGTCCAGAAGGTGCCTTGCTTGCCGGTGATGCCCTGGACGAGCACCCGGTCGGTGTTGTGAAGAATCATCGTGCCGCCTCCACCGCCGCGCGAACGGCGTCTTCCATGCGGTCATAGGGTTCGAAGCCCAGGCGGTCGCGCACCAGGCGGATCGCCTCGTCCTCGTTGGTGCCGTGGATCGAGAAGAAGGCCGGCAGGTTGGGCCGCAGATCCATCCAGGCGCGCACCACGCCTTCGGCCATCACATCGGTGCGGGCGAAGGCGCCGCAAAAATTGATGATCAGGCTTTTGACCTCGGGATTGGACAACACCAATCGCAGCGCGTCGGTGGCCTTGGTGTAGGCCTCGCCGCCGATCTCCAGGAAGTTGGCGGGCCGCCCGCCGAAATGGGTGATGGCGTCCATGGTGGTCATGGTCAGCCCGGCGCCGTTGGCCAGCACACCGACCGCGCCGCCCAGCTCGATGTATTTGAGCCCTAAGTCGCGACCGCGCGATTCAAGCTCGGTCATCGTCTCGGCGGCGCCCCAGCCGGCGATGTCGGACTGGCGGAAGGCCGCCGAATCGTCCAGCACGAACTTGCAGTCCAGCGCCACCACCCGGCCATCCGCCAATTCGGCCAGCGGGTTGATCTCGACCAGTTCGGCGTCGCGGGTGCGCCACACCTCGTACAGGGATTTCAGGAATTGCGGCACCGCGTCGGGCACGTCGAGCCCGCTGAGCATTTCCCGCGCCGCGACGAGGTCGAAGCCCTTGCGGATGTCGATCTCGGCCTTGCGCAGGTCCTCGGGCCGCTCGGCCGCGACCTCCTCGATGTCCATGCCGCCTTCGGTGCTGAACATCACCAGCGGCGCGCGGTTGCGCGTGTCGTCGAGCACGGCGGCATAGAATTCGCGCGCGATGTCGGCCTTTTCCTCGATCAGCAGCCGCTCGACGCGATGGCCGCCGATGTCCATGCCCAGGATGGCCTCGGCGGCGGCGCGCGCCTCGTCGGGCGTGGCGGCCAGCTTGATGCCGCCCGCCTTGCCACGCTTGCCGGTCGGCACCTGGGCCTTCACCACGACGGGGCCGATCTCGGCGGCGATCTCGGCCGCCTCGTCGGGCGAGGTGGCGAGCCGCCCGCGCGGTATGGGCACGCCCGCCTGGGCCAGCACCCGCTTCCCCGCATGTTCCTCGAAGTTCATGGCTGACGCCTCCTACTTGCCGTACTGCTTCCACAGATGCCCGAACAACTCCTCCTCGGACGGCTTGTCCTCGGGGATGGGCGTGACGAGGTGGGTGATGTTGAGGAAGTTCTTGTAGTTCAGATTCTCGGTGATGCTGTTCTTGCCCCAGGTGCCGCAGCCCATCGACAGGGTGAAGTTCAGGCCGCTGTTGAAGCCGCCGCCATTGCCGAAGGTGTGGGCGAAGTTGACCAGCACGCGCACCACGTCCAGGTCCAGGGCCAGTTCGCGGGCGCGGTCCAGGTTCTTGGTGTGCAGGCCGCAGGAATGGCCGCGTCCCTGGAAGTCGAGGATTTCGCGCACGCGCTCCTTGGCGGCGTGGAAGTCGGCGGCGCGATAGACGGCCAGCACCAGGGACAGCTTCTCGCCCGAGAACGGGTGCGCCTTGCCCACCCCGGTCTCCTCGACCATGAAGAACTTGGCGCGCTTGGCGTCGTCGGGCAGGCCGATCCGCTCGGCGAACACGAGGGCGTCGCGGGCGATCAGATCGCGCGACAGCTTGCCCGGCTGGGGCCACAGCGCCATGCGGATCGTCTCGCGCTGTTCGGGCGAGGCCAGCCAGCCGCCGGCCCGCTTCAGCGCCTCGATGGCCTGATCATAGACCTTGTCGATGATCACCACCGCGTTCTCCGACGAGCACGAGGTCGCGTTGTCGAAGCATTTCGACGCCTGGATCTTGGCCGCCGCCTCGTCGAGATCGGCCGTCTCGTCGATGATCACCGGCACGTTGCCGGCGCCCACGCCGATGGCCGGCGTGCCGCTGGAATAGGCGGCCCGAACATTGTTCTGCGAGCCGGTGACCACCACCAGATCGACCAATTTCATCAGGGCGGCGGTCATCTCCTTCGAGGCGCCGGGCAGCACCTGGACCAGATCGGCGGGCAGGTTGATCCGCTTCAGGGCGTCGCGCATCAACTCGACTGTTTGGGTGGTGGTATCGAGCCCGCTGGGCGAGGGCGAGACGATCACCGCGTTGCGGCCCTTCAGCGCCATCATCGCCTTGTTGACCGGCGTGGCCGACGGGTTGGTCGACGGCGTCACCACGGCGACCACGCCGACCGGCTTGGCGTATTTCACGATGCCCTTGGCCCGGTCCTCCTCGATGATGCCCACCGATTTGACCCGCATCAGGTCGCGAAGCGTGCCGAAGGTCTTGCGCTGGTTCTTGACGATCTTGTCTTCGACATTGCCAAGCCCGGTATCCTTGACGGCCAGTTCGGCCATGGCGCGGGCGTTTTCCGGCTTGTAAAGCGACCAAGCCACCGCCGCGACGGCCTCGTCGGCGCGTTGCTGGTCGGCATTGGCGAAGGTGCGCTGGGCGCGCCGCGCCTTTTCCACGATATCGCTGACGATTTGCGCCTCATTGCCGGGCGCCTGGGCACGGGATGGTGCGGTCATGGGAAGCCCTTCCTTGATTTTCGTTGCAGCCCATTGAGCAGCGGCTGGATCAGCGGCCACAGCGACCACAGGATGAACAACCCGGCGAGGCCTAGGATGGTGGCGCTGATGGGACGCTGGAAAAAGATCAGGTAGTTGTTTTCATAAGTTGCGAGCGACGTCAGGAAATAGCGCTCGGCCAGCGGCCCCAGGATCACGCCCAGCACCATCGGGGCGGACGGAAAGCCGGTCCGCTTCATGACATAGCCAAGCACGCCGAAGGCCAGGCAGACCCAGACGTCGAAGAAGTTGTTGCGCACGCCGAAGGCGCCGACCACCGACAAGACGATGATGAAGGCGCCCAGGATGGCCGGCGGCGTCCTCATCAGGGTCGAGAAGCCGCGCGCCACGAACACCGCCGCCACGATCATCAGCAGGTTGGCCAGAATCATCGCGGCGAAGATGGTGTAGACGGTGGTCACGTCGGTGGTGAACAAAAGCGGCCCCGGACTGACGCCGTGCAGCATCATCGCCGCCAGCATGATGGCGGTCGCCGCGCTGCCGGGAATGCCCAGCGTCAGCAGCGGAATCAGCGCCGCGCCGGTGGTGGCGTTCTTGGCCGATTCCGGCGCCGCCAAGCCTTGCGGGACGCCGGTGCCGAACTCGCGGCCCCGGCCCGAGGCCTGTTTCTCGACGCCATAGGCGATCACCGCGCCGACCGTCGCGCCGGCCCCCGGAATCATGCCGATCATCGAGCCGATGCCGGTGCCGCGCGCGATCGATCCCTTGATCGCCCACACGTCGCGTCCCGACAGGCTTTGGCCGCCCGGCCCCTTGCGCACCGAAAGGTCGGGCTTCACGACGATCAGATCGACCACCTCGCCGATCGCGAACAGGCCGATCATCACCACGGTGAAGTTGATGCCGCTTTGCATCGCGTCGGTGCCGAAGGTGAAGCGCGGCATGCCGTACATCGGATCGACGCCGATGGTGCCGATCAGCATGCCGATGAACAACGACAGCATCGAGATGACCGGCGCGTCCTTGGCGATGGCGATCACCGAAAGAAGGCCCAGCACCGTCGCCGCGAAGAACTCCGGCTGGTCGAAGCGAAGCGCGAAGCGCGCGAAGGGTGGCGCCGCGAAGGTCAGCAGCAAGGCGCTGAACAGCCCGCCGGTCGCCGAGGCGACGATGGCGATCTGAAGCGCGCGGCGCGACTGGCCCTTGCGGGTCAGCGGATAGCCGTCCCAGCACGAGGGCAGCGAGGCCGGGGTGCCCGGAATGTTGATCAGGATCGACGAGATCGAGCCGCCGAACACCCCGCCGGCATAGATGCCGCCCAGGAAGGCCATCGCCGAGATCGGCTGCATGAGATAGGTGAACGGCAAGGCCATCGCCATGGCGTTGACGAACGAGATGCCGGGCAACGCCCCCGCGATGACGCCGACCAGCAGGCCGATCACCAGCACCATGAAATTGAACGGCTGCAAGGCGCCCGCGAATCCCGTGACGATCAGATCGAACACGTCCATTGGCCACCTCAGTAGATGCGCAGCGCCTGATAGAGTTCGATGGTGCCGCCCGCGAAGACGCCCCGGCCGCGGTCGAGCGGCATTTGCGCCAGGGCGACGAAGACGTACAGCAGGACCAGGGTGCCGATCACCGCCACCGGAGCGACGGTCAGCGGCCGCCGCACCCCGCCCAGGATCAACCAGACGGCCAGGAACAGCAGCGTGGCGAAGGCGAAGCCGAGATATTGGATGGCCACGCCATACAGGATCACGATCGCCAAACCCGTCCACGCCAGCCGCCAGTTGTAGGGCGCGGCCGGCGGCGGGGCTTCGCCCGCCACCGCCGGGGCGCGCAGCGCGGTCCACACTTCGCGGACCAGCCAGAACGCCGAGCAGATCGCCACCAAGGTCAGCATCACGTTGGGCCAAAAGGTCGGCCCGGCCTCGCCCTCGCCGATCATCGCCGCCATGTTCTGGTTCTGGAGCATGAAGCGCGGCAGAACGAAGGCGGCGATCAGGATCAGGGCGGGTGGCACCGCCTTCAGCAGCAGCTTGGCGCGTCGGGGCATGGCGACCTCACTTGGCCGCCTGTTCCTGGCCGAAACGCTCCAGGTAGCCCTTCACGGTATTGTGGAAGTCGACCACCACCTTCTGCGCCTGCTCGGGGCTCATCGTCTCGGTGCAGGTATAGGTCGCGGCGCAGAATTCCTTCCATTCCGGCTTGTCGAGCACCTGGTTCATGGCGTCGGCCAGCGTCTGGACGATCTCGTCGGGCGTGTTGGCGGGCACCGCGATGGTGCGGAAATTCGGCAAGTCGCCGATCGCGAGGTCCAGTTCCTTGGACGCCATCACGTCGGGGAAGGATTCGTGGCGCTCGTCGTTGAACACCAGCAGCGGGCGCAAATCGCCCGACTTGATGAACTGGGCGACGTCGCCGGGCTCCTCGTACAGGGCGTCGGTATGGCCGCCGACCGTCGAGGCGTAGCGCTCGGCCGGCTTCGCGAAGGGCACGTTCTTGGTGGGGAAGCCCTGGCTGGCCAGATAGCGCACCGTGATGTCGTCCTGGGTGCCCAGGCCCGAGGTGGCGACCCGCAGCTTGCCGGGATTTTGCTTGGCCGCGTCGAGGAACTCCTGGGCCGTTTTGAACGGGCTGTTCTTGTTCACGAACAGCATCGACGGCGAGTTCTGCATCATCGCGACGACCTGGAAATCGTCGGGCTTGGCGCTGCCCAGCCCGGCCGCCCAGGACGACACCGACAAGGCGATCAGCGTCGCCACGGTGTGCCCGTCGGGCGGGCTGGTCAGCAGCCGCGTCAGCCCGGCATTGCCCGAGGCGCCCGAGATGTTGGTCACCGGCATGGCGACCCCCAGGATCGGCTCGGCCAGGCGGGAGACCTGGCGGCCCATCAGATCGGCGCCGCCTCCCGGCCCGAAGGTGACGATCACCTCGACGGGGCGCGAGGGGAATTTTTCCTGGGCGACGGCGGGGCCGACCAAGGCGGCCAACGAAAGTCCAACCGCCACGAGGCGCAACGGGTTATGCATGGAGTCCCTCCGGTCTGTCGTTCTTGTGTGGCGCGCCTTCCCAACCCTCGGGAACCAGCAGGCGCGCGATCGCCGCCGAGGCGATGCGCGCCTCGGGCGGGTCGGCGCGTGAGGTGAGCAGGATCGGCACCATTGCGCCGAGCACGACGCCCGCCGCGGTGGCCCCCAGGAAATGAACCATGGTCTTGAACAAGGCGTTGCCGGTCTCGATCGAGGGCACCACCAGGATGTCGGCCCGGCCAGCCACCGGATTGCCCTCGAAGCCCTTGATCCGCACCGCCTCGTCGGAAATCGCCAGATCGAAGGCGAGCGGCCCGAACACCACGGCGCCCTGGACCGCGCCGGCGGCGCAGCGGCGCGTCAGTTCGGCGGCGTCCATCGCCGACTGGACGCGGTCGGTGACCTCTTCGGTGCAAGACAGGATGGCGACCTTGGGATTGGCGTTGCCCAGCGCGTGCGCCAGATCGACGGCGTTCCTGATGATGTCGAGCTTGGTGTCGACATTGGGCGCGATGTTGACCGCGCAGTCGGACAGGATCAAATCCTTCCAACCCGGTATGGTCAGGTGGAAGGCGTGGGTGAAGCGCCGTCCGGTGCGCAGACCCAGCGTCTTGTCGAGCGCCGCCAGCAGCAGCGTGTCGGTATGCAAATGCCCCTTCATCAGGGCGCCGACCTCGCCGCTTCGGGCCAGCGCCACGGCGCGGCGGGCGGCGTCCGCGTCGTCCCCGGCGGGAACGATGCGAACCCCGTTCAGATCCCAATCCATGGAATCCGCCAGGCGGTGGATGACGTCCTCGTCGCCGACCAGCACCGGCTCCATCACCCCCATGTCCTGGGCGCGACGGGCGCTTTCCAGGGCGAGCGGCGAATGGGCCGCCACCACCGCCACCGGCAGCGGCTCGCGTTGGCGAGCCGCTTCGATGATGTGTTCGGGACAGACGTAACCAGGCCGGGCCATCCAGGCGCTCCTCAGGCTACGGAATAGGCGCCGTACTTCTCAAGCATGCGCGCCGGCTTCTTCAGCGCGTCGCGGCGGAACGGCTCGCCCAGGGCCTGCGAGACCATCACCTCCAGGATGGTCGGCCGGTTCGAGGCCGCGCACTGGCGCAACGCGTCGCCCAACTGGTCGGCGGAATCGATCCGCACGCCATCGGCGCCCATCGCCTGGGCGACGGCGGCGAAGCTGGGGTTCTTCAGGTTGGTGCCGACGAAGCGGTTGGCGTAGTAATCGATCTGGTTCTTCTTCTCGGCGCCCCACTGGCCGTTGTTGAACACCACGGCGGTCACGGGGATGTTCTCGCGCACGCAGGTCAGCGTCTCTTGCAGGCTCATGCCCCAGGCGCCGTCGCCGACATAGGCGATGGCCGGGCGGTCGGGAGCGGCCACCTTGCAGCCCATCGCGGTCGGGAAGGCGTAGCCGCAATTGCCGAAGCTCATCGCGGCGAAGAAGCTGTTGGGCCGGTTGAAGCGCAGATGGGCGTTGGACAGCGAGCAGATGTTGCCGATGTCGGTGGTCACCATGGCGTTCTCGGGCATGGCGCGTTCCAACTCGCGCAGGGCGCGGCGCGGATCGATCGGCGTCTCGGAACTGCCCGAGGCGGAGTCGAGTTCGCTCTCCCAGGCGTCCTTGCGGCGCTGGATTTCCTCGAGCCGCCGCTCGCGGGTCTGATGCGCCGCCACCTGCTGAATGCCTTGCAGGCGTTGCAGCAAGGCGCGGGCCGCCAGCTTGGCGTCGCCCAGCACGCCGACGCTGATCGGCTTGACCAGGCCCAGCATGCGATGATCGACGTCGATCTGGATGATCTTGGCCTTTTGCGGCCAGTAGTCGATGCCGTATTGCGGCAAGGTGCCGAACGGCCCCAGCCGGGTGCCCAGCGCCAGCACGACGTCGGCTTGCGACATCAAGGCCATCGCCGCCTTCGAGCCGTTGTAGCCGAGCGGCCCGCACATCAGGCGATGACTGGCCGGGAAGGAGTCGTTGTGCAGATAGCTCGCCACGACCGGCGCGTCGAGGTATTCGGCCAGCGCCACCGCGTCGGGCACGCCGCCCGACGCGACCACGCCGCCGCCCGAGATGATCACCGGGAACTGCGCCTGGGCCAGCAGGCTGGCCGCCTCGTCCAGGCTTTGCGGCCCGCCGGCCGAGCGCTCGATGCGCAGCGGCTTGGGAATGCGGACGTCGATCTGGCCGTAGAAGAAATCGCGCGGAATGTTGATCTGCGCCGGCCCGCGCTCGAACATCGCAAGGTCGAAGGCGCGTTGCGTGAATTCGGTGATGCGGTCGGCCCGGTTCACATGGCACTGATATTTCGTGATCTTTTCAAAGAAGGGCATCTGCTCGACTTCCTGGAAGCCGCCCAGCCCCATGGTGCCGGTGCCCGATTCCGGCGTGATGCAGATCACCGGCGAGTGCGCCCAATAGGCCGCCGCGATCGAGGTGACGAAATTGCTGATGCCGGGGCCGTTCTGCGCGATGCAAACGCCATGGCGGCCGCTGACCCGGGCAAAGCCGTCGGCCATGTGGCCGGCGCCCTGCTCGTGGGCTACGGATATGAAACGGATGCCTGCCGGTTCGAACAGATCCAGCGCATCCATGAAGGCTGAGCCGACGATGCCGAAGACGTTGTCGACACCATTGGCCACCAATGTTTCGACGAACGCTTCGCTCGGAGTCATTGTGGGCATCGGGTTTCCTCCATTGGGTCGAGTTGGCCCAAACGGTTCTTCGTTGCCTCCTTGATGTGGGACTGGATGCCCACCCGAGCATTTCGTTAGAGGAGAGATACGCCGACGGGGTAGCCTGCCGGACACACTCCGCCTTAGGCGGACGGCCCGTGGTTCATTGGCGCAAGGTCATGGCTTACGGTCGGGACAGGTGGCGGCGCGCCACTTCCGCCCAAGGGCTGGAGTCGTCGAGGGTGAGATAACGCCGCCAATGGGCCCGCGCCTCGGCCCAGCGGCCCACCGATTCCAGACACAATGCCAGATTGTAATGGGCGTCGGCATGGTCCGGGTCGGCGTCCACCGCCTGCCCCAGCGCGGTGATCGCGGCGTCGGGGCGCCCCAGTTCGAACAGAAGATCGCCTAGATTGTACCAGCCCGACGCCAGCCGCGGCTGTTCGCCCACCGCCGTGCGGAACGCCTCGACCGCCTCGTCCAGCAAGCCCGCGTCGCGCAGCAGATTGCCCAGATTGAACCACGCCTCGGCGAAGCGCGGATCGGCCTCGACGGCGAAGTGATAGGCCTGCGCCGCGTCCTCCAGCCGCTCGGCTCGTTCGCAGGCCACGCCATGCTCGAACCACTCGACGGCCGAGCGCCCCCCGAAGCCCCGCTCGCCAAACATCACCGCCGCCGCCATCGATCGC
>JADFZP010000026.1:8283-15439 GCA_015232485.1 Alphaproteobacteria bacterium | reverse complement strand
TCCAGGCCCTTACCGAGGGTCTGCCGGTCATCCGGCCGGCCGCGCCTCCGCCGGTGGCCGAGGGGAGCGACGGCGTTCCCTTGCAGCCGCCGCCCCGCGAGCCGCCGCCGGCGCCCAAGCTGGCCGATATCCCCGATCGCCCGGCGAATCAGGTCAAGGCGCTCGACAAAGGGCCGGCGGCCGGGCTGACCCATGCGACGGGAAATGGCCCGCAGCCGGTGGTCGCCAAGGATGGCCGCCGCCCCTGGAAGGTCTATGCCGGCCCGTTCCAGCCCGAGCCCGACAAGAAGTTGCTGGCCGTGGTGGTGACCGATATCGGCTTGGCCGACGAGGCGACCGTGGCGGCGCAGACCAAGCTGCCCGGCGCGGTGACCATGGCGATCAACCCCTATGGCCGCAACCTCGAACGGATTTCCGGCGTGATGCGCTCCGCCGGCCACGAGGTCATGATGATGCTGCCGATGGAGCCGCCCGAATTCCCCCTGCACGACGCCGGCCCGATGTCATTGCTGACCCGGCACACGCCCGTGCAGGCGCTGGAACGCCTGGAAAAGGTGATGGGGCGCTCGGTGAGCTATGTCGGCGTGACGGCGATCGCGCCCTCGCCGGTGCTGGTCTCCGACGTCATGCGTCCGGTCCTGCTGGCGCTGGACGAGCGCGGCTTGATGTTCGTGGGCGCCGCGATCAACGCGCCCCCCAACCTGCCGGCGGTCGCCATCGATATCGTGGTCGACGACAAGCCGTTCCGCGCCGCCATCGAGGCGCGCTTCAAACAGGCGCTTGAATTGCTCGACAAGCAGGGGCGGGCGGTGCTGTCCATCTCGGCGACGCCGCTTGGGGTCGAACGCCTGTATCATTTCCTGCGCGAACTGCCCTCGACCGTGCAATTGGTGCCGGTCTCCGCGCTGGTGCAAACGCGGGAACCGCCGAAGGGGACGACGGGTGGCTGAGAAACCGTACCGCCAGGGCGTCGGCATCGTCCTGTTCGACCGGCGCGGACTGGTGTTCGCGGCGCGCCGCATCGACACGCCGGGCGACGCCTGGCAGATGCCGCAGGGTGGCATCGACGAGGGCGAGACGCCCGCCCAGGCCGCCATGCGCGAGTTGGAGGAGGAGATCGGCACCGCCAAGGCCCAGATCATCGCCGAAAGCCGCGACTGGCTCAGCTACGACCTGCCGCCCGACATCGCCGGCAAGATCTGGAAGGGCCGCTTCCGCGGCCAGCGGCAAAAGTGGTTCGCGCTGCGCTTCACCGGCCGCGACCAAGACATCGACATCGCCACCCATCATCCGGAATTCGTCGATTGGTGCTGGATGCCGCTTGACGAACTGCCGCGCCTGATCGTGCCCTTCAAGCGCGCCTTGTACGAGCAAGTGGCGGCCGAATTCCGCCATCTCGCCCAGCCGGTGGCGTGACGCCATGCGAAGGCTGGCCGTTCTGCCGCTGCTGTGCCTGCTGTGGCCGCTTCCCGCACACGCCGAGTCCTGGACCCGCGCCGTGCCGGCCGAATTGAAGGGCGAATGGGCATCCAGCCTGGAAGGCTGCGCCGACCGCGACGCCAGACGGCTGCAATTCTTCGACGCCGGCTTCCGCTGGGTGCGCAACCGCGAAAACCGGGGCCTCAATCGCGGCCTGTTCCAGAAGGAAAGCGGGGCCATCCTGTTCCGCTCGACCGACGAGAAGGACGACCAGCCCGATTGGCGCCTGCGGGTGGCCGGAGCCACGCTGGTCCGCGAGCGCTGGGGCCTGACCTACTCCGAATTCTACGTGCGCTGCCCCGAATAGCGGATTGCGCCGCCGTCCGGCCGGCGGCACCCTGAAGCCATGCTCATCGCGCTCGCCATCTTGCTGCTCGCCGGGCCGGCGGCGGCCCAGGATTTCCAAACCGCGTCGCGCGTCGAGGCGGGCTGGGCGATCGCCACCCGCTGGTGCGCCGCCTGCCACACGGTCGGCCCCCAGGGAAGCGGCGCCGACATCGCGCCAACCTTCGACAACATCGCGGCCCGTCGCAATGCCGACGATCTGCGCCGCTTTCTGGCGGCGCCCCATGCCCCGATGCCCCCCCTCGACCTGTCGTTCGGCGAAATCGACGCGCTGGTCGCCTATATCGAAAGCTTCGATCGACATTGAAACGGACCATCCGCTTCCATGGAGGACGCACATGTTGCGCAAGATATCACTGCTCGCGGCACTTGGGCTGGCGCTGCCGGCCGTCGCCCATGGCGACGACCGCCAGGTGATGATGGAGGACGCCCTGAAGGCCGCCCCACCCGGCATCGCCGACAAGGCCACCGTCCAGGACTGGCAGGGCAACGTGCTGCGACAGGGCACCGGCGAATACACCTGCATGCCGACCCCGCCGAACATGAAGGGCACCGCGCCGATGTGCTTCGATCGGGTCTGGATGGCCTGGGCCGACGCCTGGTCGAAAAAGGCGCCGTTCACCAATGACAAGGGGGGCGTGGCCTATATGATGGCCGGCGACGAGGGGGCCAGCAATTTCGATCCCTTCGCCGAACGCGGCACCGCCGAAAACCAGTGGGTGGTCGAAGGGCCGCACCTCATGCTGCTGATGCCGACCCAGGCGATGGACGCCTTCCCGGTCGACCCCAACAATGGCGGTCCCTATGTGATGTGGAAGGGCACGCCCTATGCCCATGTGATGGTGCCGGTCGGGCCGCGCCCGGCGCAACCGCAGATCTCGGAGATGAAGTAGGAACGAGCCCGCCCCGGCCGCGCTTTGGCCGGGGCGGGCCGGTTCTCAATACATGTGCTGGCCGCCGTTGATCGACAGCGTCGAGCCGGTGATGAAATCGGCGTCGTCGGCGATCAGGAACAGCACGCCGCGCGCGATGTCGTCGGCGCGGCCCAGACGGCCCATCGGAATGCGGGAGATGATCTTCTCCAGCACGTTATGGGGCACGGCGCGGACCATGTCGGTGTCGACATAGCCGGGCGCGATGGCGTTGACGGTGATGTTCTTGGCGGCGCCTTCCTGGGCCAGGGCCTTGGTGAAGCCGTGGATGCCGGACTTCGCCGCGGCGTAGTTGACCTGACCGTACTGGCCGGCCTGGCCGTTGACCGAGCCGATGTTGACGATGCGGCCGAAGCCGCGGTCGCGCATCGATTCGATCACGGAGCGGGACATGTTGAAGCACGAGGAGAGGTTCGTGTGGATCACGTCCTCCCACTGCTCGTAATTCATCCGGTGCAGCGTCGAATCGCGGGTGATGCCGGCGTTGTTGACCAGAATTTCGACCGGCCCGACCTCATGGGCGATCTTCTGGATCGCGGCTTCGCAGTCGGCGTAGTTCGACACGTCGAAGCGATAGGTCGGGATGCCGGTCTCGTCCGTGAAGGCCTTGGCCGCGTCGACGTTGCCGAAGTAGTTGGCGACGACGCGGTAGCCCTTTTCCTTGAGCGCGATGGAGATTTGCCGGCCGATCCCGCGGGTGCCGCCGGTGACTAGTGCTACTCGCCCCATTTTTTGTCTCCCTTCTTAGGCGTCGTGCCGACGCCTTTCCTGTTCGCCCCTCGCCGGGCGGGCGTCGTACCGACGCCCTTGGCCGCCGCCTCAATGGCGGCTGGAAGAAAATACTCTGATCGTCCCTCGCCGGGCGGGCGTCGTGCCGACGCCCTTGGCCGCCGCCTCAATGGCGGCTGGAAGAAAAAGCGCCGGTCAGCGCTCGACGCAGAGGGCGATGCCCATGCCGCCGCCGATGCACAGGGTGGCCAGGCCCTTCTTGGCGTCGCGCTTTTGCATCTCGTGCAGCAGCGTCACCAGCACGCGGGTGCCCGACGCGCCGATCGGGTGGCCGATGGCGATGGCGCCGCCGTTGACGTTCACCTTGGCGGTGTCCCAGCCCATGTCCTTGTTGACCGCCATCGCCTGCGCGGCGAAGGCCTCGTTGGCCTCGATCAGGTCGAGGTCCTGGGGCTTCCAGCCGGCCTTCTTGAGGGCCGCCTGACTGGCGGGAATCGGGCCGCAGCCCATGATCGAGGGATCGACGCCGGCCTGCGCCCAGCTTGCCACGCGGGCCAGCGGCGTGATGCCGCGACGCTTGGCCTCGTCGGCGGTCATCAGGATCACGGCGGCGGCGCCGTCATTGATGCCCGAGGCGTTGCCGGCGGTCACCGTGCCGTCCTTCGAGAAGGCGGGGCGCAGCTTGCCCAGCGCGTCCTTGGTGGTGCCGGCGCGGACGTATTCGTCGGTGTCGAACACCTTCTCTTCCTTGCGCGTCTTGATCACCACGGGGACGATCTCGTCCTTGAAGCGGCCGGCCTTCTGGGCGGCCTCGGCCTTCTGCTGCGAGGCGGCGGCGAAGGCGTCCTGGTCGTCGCGGGTGATCTGCCACTTGGTGGCGACGTTCTCGGCGGTGGTGCCCATGTGATAGCCGTTGAAGGCGTCCCACAGGCCGTCCTTGATCATGGTGTCGACCAACTGCGCGTCGCCCATCTTGGTGCCGTTGCGCAGATGGATGCAGTGGGTCGAGTTGCTCATGCTTTCCTGGCCACCGGCGATCACGATCTGGGCGTCGCCCGAGCGGATGCCCATGAACCCGAGCGCCACCGTCTTGAGACCCGAGCCGCACACCTGATTGATGCAATAGGCCGGCACCTCGATGGGCAGGCCGGCGGCGATCGAGGCTTGGCGGGCCGGGTTCTGGCCGGTGCCGGCGGTGAGCACCTGGCCCATCACGACTTCCGAGACCTCGGTCGGGGCGACGCCCGAGCGCTTCAGCACTTCGCGGATCACCAGCTCGCCCAGGCTCGAGGCCGAGAGGGCGCCGAGGCTGCCGTTGAAGGCGCCAACGGCGGTGCGCGCGGCGGCGGCGATGACGATGTCGGTCATGTTCCTCTTCACTCCCTGAAAGAGACGGCGATGAACGGTTGAAAGGCGAGGTGCCCGAAGGTCTATTCCTCACCTGTCTTAACTTACCCCCTCACCCTGGGCAAGCGCCGTTTCGCTTTGCAGCATAGGCTAGTCGGGGGGCAGGCGCCCCACCCATCTGGCGAGGGTTCCATAGACATCGGTACGGGCGCGGCTTCCCGCCACCATGCCGATGTGACCCGTGGCCAGCCTGCGCCAATGCGCGCGCGGCAGGGCCCGCGCCAACGCCAAGGCCGAGGCGGGCGGCACGATGCGGTCGCGCGTCGGCACCATCACCAGGGTGGGGTGGTCGATCGCCTGGGGCCGCACCGGCTGGCCGGCCACCCGCCACGCGCCGCTCGCCGTGACGTTGCGGCCATACCAGTCGAACAAGCATTCGTTGGCGACCCCGGCGACCAGCGGAATGCCGTCGTTCAGCCAATCCTCGACGGCGACGAACAGGCGCGCCTTGGCGCTGTTCGGATCGAGATCGAGGAACGAGCGGAATTTGCGCCCGACGCTGGTCGGATCGACGCCCGCGAACAGCGCCTGGAGCACATCGACCGGCAAGCCGCCGGCCTCGTCGATGGCCGGCCGCCAATCGCGCTCGAGCCCGGCGATCAGCCGCGCCTGGGCGGGTTGCGCGGCGTGGAAATCCCAGGGCGTGGCCAGCATCACCAGGGCGCGCGCCGCCTTAGGAGCCAAGGCGGCGGCGGCCAGGGCGAGCAGTCCACCCATGCAATAGCCGACCAGCACCGGCCGCCGGCCGGTCGAGTCGCGCATCACGGCCATCGCCCGCAGCAGCCGGCCGCCGACATACTCGTCCAGGCCGAAGGCGTGCTCGGCCTCGCCCGGCCCGCCCCAGTCGAGCAGCCAGGGTCGGAAGCCGCGACCGGCCAGATGGCGCATCAGGCTGCGCCGCTCGGTAAGGTCCAGCACATAGGCGCGGTTGATCAGCGAGGGCACCACCAGGATCGGCGCGCCGTCGTTGGCGCCGCCATAGTCGAGCAGGCGGGACGAGCCCTCGGTCCACACGATAGGCGGCTCGGGCAGGCCGCGACGCCAGGGATGGCCGCGATAGGCCAGCACGCCGTCGATGAACCGTCCGAAGCGGCGCCGGGTCTCGGCGGCGACGGCCTCGGCGAACAGGTCAGGGTCGATCCCGGCCAGGCTTGCGGCCAGTTCCTCGGCCGCCTGGGCCAAATGCGGCTTCCAGTGCGGCCAGGCGCCCTTCGAGGTCGGCAAGGCGACGGTCGAACTCAGCAGGGTCGAGGCCTGGGTCACGCAGTGCAGCGGCAGCGGCCGCGGCCCCTGCCGCGGCGTCGAAGGGGTCTGCCGACGGGGCATCCGTCCGCTCCTCGAAACTCGGTTGCGTGGCGGCGGCGCCGGCCACGAAGGCGGACGCGCCGCGAGCCATCAGACGCACCGTGCGGGCCATCGCGTCCGCCACGTCGGGATCGGCGGCCAGGGCCGACATCTGGTCTTGCCAAAGGTCGAGGTAGCGCCGCGCGAGCGCTTCGAGATCCGGTGCGTCCGACATGGTCGAGATTATATTCCGCGCCGCTTCGCCCACGCAAAAAGATTCATGTCGCTTTACGGGACATCGGCGCAAAAATGGCTTATATGAGGTCTGTTATCCCGACGAGCGAGCGAAATTCCAGCATGTCCACAGCACCTCTGACCGGCGCCGCCGCCGGCGTCGTCACCATCAAGAAGTACGCCAACCGGCGCCTCTACAACACGGCGACGAGCAGTTATGTCACGCTCGACCACCTGTGTCAGATGGTGAAGGACGGCACCGACTTCGTCGTCTACGACGCCAAGACCGGCGAGGACATCACCCGCTCGGTCCTGACCCAGATCATCGTCGAAGAGGAAGGCAAGGGCCAGAACCTGCTGCCGATCAGCTTCCTGCGCCAGTTGATCGGCTTCTACGGCGACTCGCTGGGCGGTCTGGTGCCGCGTTATTTGGAATATTCGATGCAGGCCTTCGCCCGCAACGAAGAGCAAATGCGCCAATACATGAGCCACGCGCTGGAGGGCATGTTTCCCTTCAATCCCTTCGAAGAGATGGGCAAGCAGAACATGGCCTTCTTCGAAAGCGCCATGAAGATGTTCACGCCCTTCTATCCGCCCGGCACCATCCCGCCCGGCAAGACCTCGAACGGCGGCGCCGAGCCCACCAATCTGGAAGAACTGCAAGCCCGCCTCAACGCGATGCAGGCCCAGTTGGACAAGCTGCTGACCAAGGACAAGTGACGGGGCGAGCCCCCGTCACGCCGCCC
>JADFZP010000026.1:0-8183 GCA_015232485.1 Alphaproteobacteria bacterium | reverse complement strand
TCACCCCACCGACCGCAGCGCCTGGGCCAGGATGTCCATCGCCTGGTCGATATGTCCCTTCTCGATGATCAGCGGCGGCGACAGGGCGACCACGTCGCCGGTCACCCGCACCAGCAGGCCGGTTTCGAAGCAGCGCACGAACACGTCGTAGGCCCGCGCGCCGGGGGCGCCGGGGCGCGGCGCCAGCTCGATGCCGGCGACCAGACCCAGATTGCGCACGTCGATCACGTTGGGCAGGCCGGCCAGGGCGTGGACGGCCTCTTGCCACTCGGCTTCCATGGTCAGGGCGCGCTCGAACAGGGATTCGTCGCGGTAGACGTCCAGGGTGGCCAGCGCGGCGGCGCAGGCCAGCGGGTGGCCGGAATAGGTATAGCCGTGGAACAACTCGACGGCGCTTTCCGGGCCTTGCATGAAGGTGTCGTGGATCTTGCGGCGCACCGCCACGGCGCCCATCGGCACGGTGCCGTTGGTCAGGCCCTTGGCCAGGGTGATCATGTCGGGCACCACGCCGAAGCGCTCGGCCGC
This sequence comes from Alphaproteobacteria bacterium, assembly GCA_015232485.1. Lineage (GTDB taxonomy): Bacteria > Pseudomonadota > Alphaproteobacteria > Rhodospirillales > Magnetospirillaceae > JADFZP01. The sequence goes on along the minus strand of JADFZP010000026.1, from coordinate 7,658 downwards.
GAAGCCGCCGCCCAGCCGGCCGAAGCCGGTGATGACCTCGTCGAAGATCAGCAAGATGCCGTGCTTGTCGCAAATCGCGCGCAGCCGCTCGAGATAGCCCTTGGGCGGAATCAGCACGCCGGTCGAGCCGGCCATCGGCTCGACGATCACGGCGGCGATGGTCGAGGCGTCGTGCAGCGTGACGATGCGTTCCAACTCGTCGGCCAGATGGGCGCCCCATTCCGGCTGGCCGCGGGTGAAGGCGTTGTGTTCGAGGCTGTGGGTGTGGGGCAGGTGGTCGATTCCGGGCAGCAGCGGCCCGAAGGTGCGCCGGTTGCCGCCGATGCCGCCCACCGAAATGCCGCCAAAGCCCACCCCGTGATAGCCGCGCTCGCGCCCGATCAGGCGGGTGCGGCTGCCTTCGCCGCGCAGCCGGTGCCAGGCCAGCGCCATCTTCAGCGCGGTGTCGACCGCCTCGGACCCCGAATTGGCGAAGAAAACGTGGTCCAGATCGCCGGGCAGGATGGCGGTCAGCCGGGTCGCCAGATCGAACTCCAGCGGATGGCCCATCTGGAAGGGCGGGGCGTAATCCATGCGCGCCACCTGGTCCTGCACCGCCTCGACGATGCGGCGGCGGCCATGGCCGGCGTTGACGCACCACAGGCCGGCGGTGCCGTCGATGATCCGCCGCCCATCGGCGGTGACGTAGTGCATGCCCTCGGCGGCGACCAGCAGGCGCGGATTGCTCTTGAACTGCCGGTTCGCGGTGAATGGCATCCACAGCGCCTCGAGGGCGTCGCGGTTCGTGGCGGCGGTTTCGCTCATCGGATGCTTCCCCATGGTTTGTCGCCCAGCATAGCAATCCCCGCGCGACAAGCGCCAGTGCCCAGCCCGCTCGCTCGATGGCGCTTGTCGCCGGAACCCGCCCGCGTTATCCTTTGACTGGCTCCGACTTGGGAGATACGCGTGGTCGCGCCCATCACTCCTCCACCTCTGCAACCGGTCTCGGAACCGCGTCGCGCGACGGTGGTCGACGGGCGTGACGGGTCTGGATTCACCCAGGCGGTCAATTCCGCGACCGACCGGGCCCGGCGTTCGCAGCAATCCTACCGCCAATCCACCAACCCGGCGTCCGAGGCCGCGCGGCCCGCCTCGTCCTTCGCCGCGCCACGCGGCGCCGTGGTGGGTGCCGAACGCGCGCCCTTCGTCGCCCAGCGGCTGGCCCAGGACGAGGCGGCGAACGACAACCAGCCGGCCGCGCCGGCGTCCGAGGCGTTCCGCCGCCAAGCGACCGCCGCCTACGACGCGACCCGACGCGCCGTCACTCCCCCCCACCTGCCCGAACCGACCGTCCAGATCATGGGCGATTTCCCCGTCTCGAACTCCGGGCGCGCCTTCGACCTCGTGGTCTGATCCCGACCGACGAAGTCCCGAAACGCCAGGATTCATAGGTCTGGTAATACTTCCGATCCATACCCATGTCATCGGTGGCAAATGCATACGCGCGTCATCGTTCACCGCGTTATAGCGAGGCATGGCGTCTCGGAATGCGAAACAGTGGTGGCGTGGAGAAAATGGTAGTTAATTTATTTGATGATAACCTCGGAAATATACGAAGTATCTAATCTAACGAGCCTTATAGCTTAATTTCGGTTGCCTCTCCCGAAAAATCAGAATATGCAACATCAGGACATCCCGGCCATGGATCAAACGTCGGACGACACCCCCGTCGAGGTCATCACCAACGAGCAGCCAGGAAATATGACCAATACTCGGAGCGAAACCCGCGCGAAGCCCTTGAATCGCGCCAACGACACTGACCGCCATGTCGGCGCCAGGATCCGTGAACGCCGCATCATGCTTGGCCTAAGCCAGCAGCAGATGGCCGATCTGATTGGGGTGACCTATCAGCAGGCGCACAAATACGAGCGCGGCATCAATCGCATCTCGGCGGGCCGCCTGCACGAGATCGCCCAGGTCTTGGGCGTTCCCGTTGGATACTTCTTTGACGGCCTCGCCAATCAACGCAGCACCGATCTCACGGCCCGCCAGCGCATGTGTCTGGAATTGGCGCGCAATTTCACGCAAATCTCGAATGCGCGACATCAGGAGGCGCTTAGCCAACTGGCCCGCGCCCTGGCCGCCGGAAGCGAGTGAGCCGGCCGGCGCCACTTAGCGCCGGGCGATTCCTTTCAACATGTCGTCGACGGCGCAGCCGGCCAGGGCGACCGCCCGTCGTTCGCCGCCCTCGAACCGGGCGGACAGGGCCAGCGTGACGAAGCCGTGAAGGACCGCACCCAGGCGATCGGCGAGATCGTCCGGCGTGCCCTTCGATCCCTTCCGCTCCACCAAATCCCGGAACGCCTCGATCAAGATCGCCCGTACCGGCTCATCCAGCCCTTGCTGCATGCCGTACAGGCCGGGATTGGCCAGCCCGAAGGCGACATAGGCGCGGCCCAGCGCGCGGATGCGCTTGGCCGGCCCGTCGATCGTGGCGGCGGTGGTGGCCAACGCCGCGGCGCACAGGCCCGCCGATTCCGCGGCGAGCACCGTCTGGATCGCCTCCTTGTCGCGAAAATATTGATAGATCGCCGGGGCGCTGCAGCCCAACCGCTTGGCCAAGCCGCGCAGGGTGACCGCCGGCCAACCCTCTTCGGCGGCCATGCGCCACGCCGCCGCGATGATCTCGTTGCGGCGCGCATCGCGGGTGGTGGTTGCGGCCTCGCTCATCCCGCCATGGTACCACTCATTCGGCGACCGGGCATCCCCATTCGCGGCGCACCGCGTCGTCCGGTTCGTCGGCGTGTCGGGCGGCGAGGGCTTGGAAGCGCTCGGCCGGCAACAGGCGCGAGGCCGCCCACACCGCCATGGCGCGCACCAGCGGGGACTCGTCGTCCAGCCGTTCGACCGCCACCGCGGCCAGGTCCGGGTCGCCTGAATTGCCGATCGCGATCAGGGCGTTGCGCACCATGCGCGCGCGGCCGGCGCGCTTGATGGGAGAGCCGGCGAACACCTCGCGGAAACCCGCCTCGTCCAGCCGCGCCAGATCGGCCAAGCGGGGCCGCAGCAATTCGGCGCGCGGCAGGAAGTCGGGCTCGGCGGTGGGGCGGGCGAACTTGTTCCAGGGGCAGGCGGCCAGGCAGTCGTCGCAGCCATAGACGTGGTTGCCCATGGACAGACGCAATTCGGCCGCGATGTGGCCCTGGTGTTCGATGGTCAGATACGAGATGCAGCGGCGCGCGTCGATCCGCCCCGCCTCGTCGATCGCTTCGGTCGGGCAGGCGGCGACGCAGGCCCGGCAGGTGCCGCACAGGTCGCGCTGCGGCGGGTCGGGCGGGATGTCCAGGGTGGTGAAGACCTCGCCCAGGAACAGCCACGAGCCGAACTCGCGCGACACCAGATTGGTGTGGCGGCCCTGCCAGCCCAAGCCCGCTTGCTGGGCCAGCGGCTTTTCCATCACCGGGGCGGTGTCGACGAACACCTTGACGTCGCAGCCCTCGGCCGAGGCCAACCAGCCGGCCAGCCGCTTCAGGCGCCGCTTGACCAGATCGTGATAATCCCGGTTGCGGGCATAGACGCTGATCGCCCCGCGGTCCTTGGGCCCCAAGGCGGCGCGGGGGTCCTCGCCGGGCGCGTAGTTCAGGCCCACCACGATCACCGAGCGGACCTCGGGCCACAAACCGCGGGGCGAGGCGCGCCGAAGGGTGGTGGTCTCCATCCACGCCATGTCGCCGTGGCGCCCGTCGCGCAGATATTCGGCCAGCGCGGCGGCGGCGGCCGGCGCCTCGTCCGCGGCGGCGAACCGCACCGCGTCGAAGCCCGCCTCGCGAGCCTGGGCGCGGATACGCTCTTTCAGATCGTCGTCGCGCTTTTGCAATGAAGCCCCGGACCACATATGCTATCAGCCAGCACCATCACCGATCCTGACGAGAGCACGGCCATGCGCATGACCGCCACCGCCCTTTACATCGCGATGATCGTGGCGGTGAATTATGGCTTCAGCGCCGTGCCGCTGGTCAAGCTGCCCGACGGCACGATGTGGCCGCCGATGTCGCTCTTGGTCGGATTCGTCTTCGTGATGCGCGATTTCGCCCAGCGCGAGATCGGCCACCGCGTCCTGTTGGCGATGCTGGTCGGCGCCGCCCTGTCCTGGCTGATGGCCGACCCCTACGTCGCCATCGCCTCGGCCATCGCCTTCCTGGTCAGCGAGGCCGCCGATTGGGCGGTCTACTCCTTCACCCGCCGCCCCATGCACCAGCGCGTGCTGCTGTCCAGTCTGGCCGGCGCGCCGCTCGATTCGGCGGTGTTCCTGGCCGCCATCGGCCACCTCTCGGCGAGCGGGGTGGTCACCATGACCGCCTCGAAGCTGGCCGGCGCCCTGATCGTGTGGTGGCTGATGCGCCGCCGCGCGGTGGCGGTATAACTAACCGCGCTCAGGCCACCGCGGCTTTCGGCAGGGTGGCCAGCGCCGCCTCGGTGCGGCTTTGCAGGGCGGGGATCAGGCGTTTGGCCTCGGCCAGACTGCCTTCGCGGCACGCCAGCTCGATGGCTTCCGCAAGGTCGCGCACGCTTTCGAAGCCGAAGGTGCCGGACGTCGATTTGAGGTCGTGGGCCACCCGGCGAATGTCATCGCAGCCATTGCTCCCGGCCAGCGCCAAGCAAGCCTCGCGGGCCTGCTTCGAGAAGTCGCGCAGCAGGTCGAGCAGCCCGTCCTCGCCCAGATAGGTTCGGATTTCCGCCATCTTTCCTTCATTGAAGGCCGGGTTGGCGGCGTCGCGACGGCGGTTTAGGCCGCTGGTCTGGCGGGCGATGGTGGCGAACAGGGCGGCCGGCTCGACGGGCTTGGCGACATAGTCGTTCATGCCCGCCGCGAAGCAGCGTTCGTCGTCGCCTTTGAGCGCGTTGGCCGTCATGGCGACGATGGGAACGCGCCCCTTGTCACCCGGCAGCGCGCGAATGCGCTTGGCGGCTTCAAGGCCGTCGCAGCGGGGCATCTGCATGTCCATCAGCACCAAGTCGAAGGTGCCGGCGCTCACCGCCTCGACCGCTTCCAGGCCGTCATTGGCGACCACCACCGTGTGATGCCGCCCCAACAGGCCGACCGCGACCTTCTGGTTCACCAGATTGTCTTCGGCCAGCAGGATGCGCAGGCCGCGCGTCACCGGCTCCATCGCGGTCTGCGACGAACGTGGCGCCACCTCGTCGGCGGCGGCCGGCGCCAGTGGGATTTCGCACCAGAAGGTGCTGCCCCGGCCCGGCTCGCTGTCCACGCCGATTTGCCCGCCCATCAGTTCGACCAGCCGCTTGCAGATGGCGAGACCCAGGCCGGTTCCGCCGAAGCGGCGCGCGATCGAGCCCTCGACTTGGCTGAAATCCCGGAACAGTTTGGGGCGGTCGGCTTCGGCGATGCCAAGGCCGGTGTCGCTGACCTCGATGCGCAGGCGCTCGTCGTCGAGGGCCCGCAGGCTCACCGCGATCGAGCCCCGTTCGGTGAATTTGATGGCGTTGCCCATCAGGTTGAGCAGGATCTGGCGCAGCCGAAGGGGATCGCCGCGCAGGGCCGGCGGCAGGCCGGGACAAACCTCGAGGGTCAGGCGCAGGCCCTTTTCCGACGCCCGCCCGCGCATCAAATCGCCCAATTCCTCGACCAGCCGAGCCGGATCGAAGGCGATTCGCTCGATCTCCAGCTTTCCCGATTCAAGTTTCGAGAAGTCGAGGATGTCGTTGAGGATGGTCAGCAGCGCCTCGGCCGACGAATGCGCGGTCTGCACGCGGTCCAACTGCTCGGGCGGCAGCGGCTCGTCCAGCGCCAGCCGCAGCATGCCCAAAACGCCGTTCATCGGCGTGCGGATTTCATGGCTCATCATCGCCAGGAAATCCGCCTTGGCCTGAGCCGCCCGCTCGGCGCGGAGTTTCGCGTCCTCCAATTCGCGCGTGCGGTCGCGCACCTTGTTCTCAAGATCGCGATGCGAGGTGGACAGGCGGTTGCGCATCGAATTCAGTGCGCCGACCAGAACGCCCAACTCGTCGTCGCGGCGGTATTGCAGGGGAGGCGGTTCGCTCGCCTCGGCGATGTAATCCACGTTCGAGACCGTCCGCGCCAGTTCGTGCAGCGGGCGGGCCAAGTCGCGGTTGATGATGATGTAGAAGATCAGCCACAGGCCGGTCGCCTTGAACACCGAATTAACCAGAATGGTTACGAAGCTGTACTTGACGCGCTGGTAAATGATGCTCGAATCGGAATAGATCGACAGCCGGCCGAGTGTTTGCGTCTGGCCTCCACCAAGATCGGTGACGAGCGCGACATCGCGCTGGAGGCGGCCGGACTCGTCGTCCTTGGGCATCCGGCCCGCCGCGGTGATGATGTCCCCCCGCGGATCGCGGATCACCGTTCCGGTGACGATCGGGTTCTGCACGATGCCCTTGGCCATCGTGTCCAGCAGTCGCTCTTGGAAGTTCCACAGGGCATCGGCCGCGCCGGGCGCGAAGGAACCGGCCAGCGATTCCAAGTCCGACTCGATCGCCTTTTCGACCGTGACGTATTCCCAGGCGAGCTGGCCCAGGGTGATCGCCATGGCCAGCGTGACGTACCAAGCGAACACCGCGCCGAACAGGCCGCGGACCAGCGAGGTTCCTCGGCGACGTTCGGTCAACGCGACCCCTTCGCCGCTTCGGCGGCCCGCAGGCCGTCGTAAAGCGCGGCGGCGTCGGGTGGCAGCCAGTCACGGTAGCTGTCGGTCACTTCGCGCTGAACCTGGGGATCGTTCAGCAGGGCGTTGACGCGCGCGATCACCCGCTCGCCCACCTCGCCCTTGGCGCAGGCGAAGGCGGCGTTGCCAAGCGGCGGCGCCTCGGCGATGGCGAGATAAACCAGATCGCCACCGTCCAGCCCCTGCGTGCGGGTCAGGTAGCTGAGTTCGATCGCGTAGCCGACGACGCCGTCGAAATCGTCGCGCGTGGTCAGCTTGCGCAAGCTGGCCAGCAGGGTGTCGCTGTGGGCGTTGGGAACCACGGCCGGCGTGTTGGCGCGCCCCGCCAGAACCGCGTCGATCGCCGCGCCATAGGATCTGCCGGGATGGACCGCCACCCGCGCGCCGCCCGCCAAGGCCTTGTCCAACCAGATGGCGCCGTCGTCACGCCTGAATTGCGCAAAGCGTTCGAGACCGCGTCGCGTGGTGATCAGGCCGTTGGGCAACAGCGTCGTCACGGGATCGGAAAAATGGAGGAACGCCTCGCGTTCCGGCGTGCGCATCAGGGTCGGCGCGCAGGCGTTCGGCAAGGCCCGCAATTGCTCGATGATGCGCAGGGCCGGCGCGTTCACCCAGCGATGATCGTAGTCGGGCATGCGTCGCCAGAAAATCTGGCCGCGCAAATCGCCCGCGCCCTTGTCCTGATCGGGTCCGGACAAGATGCTGATCGGCGGATGGTCGGCGCGGAACCACAGCACCCTCGGCTTCTCTTCGGCGTGGGCCGTGCCCGACACCAGCATGGCGGCGACCATCGTCGCCGCGAGTCCGTTCAATCCCATTGGCCGCCCCCGCTTCCCCTCAAAGAGACTATCGCAATCGGCGCGCAACGAAAAGCGGGGTCTCAGCCTCGCCCCCGATAGCTCGCCACGCCTTGATCGGGCAGCCACAGGCCCTCGGGGGGCGCGCCGGTTTGCCAGAACACGTCGATCG